>JAHLFN010000001.1 GCA_018883725.1 Candidatus Fusobacterium pullicola
CTACAAGAACTAAGTGATAATACAGCAAAAATACTGAATGACAATTACTATCTAACTCCATTGTTTTTACTAATTTTTTTATATATCTACTGATTGTATTATATCACTTTGTCTTCTAAAAAACAATAGGGCAATTCATCGCACCACCTATAGAGGTGGGCGACTTCTTGCCCGTTAGGTTAAATCTGAATTTCCTAGTTTTTTATATTTCATATTTATCTTCCCTCACTTAAAATATTCCTAATTATTTTAAAAAGTATTCCCAAAGCATTTAAACTACGAGGAAAACCACAATAAGCATATAACTGTATCATACTTTCCTTTATCTCATTTACAGTTACTCCTTTTTCTAAAGCCAACTTTATACTTTTCTCTAGTTCTATCATATCTCCTTTTGCTGTAAAAACTGAAACTATAACAATACTTTTCTCTCTATCTGTCATCTTTCTCACCCCTATCTTTATTATTTCATATGTTTTTTATACCATCTAGAGTCCACTCCAAGTCAAGATATTTATTTTTTTATTTTTTCTCTTGACTTAGAGTTAACTCTAAGGAATATAATTAAAACATAGAAAAAAGTATTAGAAAATTTATATATTTAACTTATGAGGATTACAATAAATTATAATAATATTTAATGGAGGTTTTAACATGAAACTTGATTTTAATTACTATAACCCAACAAAAATCTACTTTGGAAAAACATCTCTTAATAATTTAAAAGATGAGTTGAAAAACTATGGAAAAACTATTCTCTTAGTTTATGGTAAAAATTCTATTAAAAAAAATGGACTTTATGATAAAATTATAACTATTTTAAAGGAAGCTGATAAGAAGGTTATTGAGCTTGCTGGAATTAAATCTAATCCTACATATAAACAGATGATGGAGGGAGCAAGACTTGTTAGAGAAAATAATGTAGATTTAATTTTAGGAGTTGGGGGAGGATCAGTTATAGATTGTTCTAAGGCTATCTCTGTATCTGCCTATTGCAATGGTGACCCTTGGGAAAAATATTGGGTTAACTTTGAAAAGATAGACAATAAAATTATTCCTGTAGGTGCTGTTTTAACTATGGCAGGAACAGGCTCTGAAATGAATGGTGGTTCTGTTATAACTAATGAAGAGAAAATGCTAAAAAATGGAAGAGTTTTCTCTCCTGATGTTTATCCAAAATTCTCTATCTTAAATCCTGAATATACTTATACTGTTCCTAAATATCAGATGGTTAGTGGAATATTTGATACTCTTTCTCACTTGATGGAACAATATTTCTCTGGTGATGATAATAATACTACTGATTATATACTTGAAGGAGTTATGGAGGCTCTTATTGATAATGCTAGAGTTGCTCTTAACAATCCAGAAGATTATGAAGCTAGAAGCAACATCATGTGGTGTACAACTATTGGTTTAAATACAATTACAGGGGTATCTAAAACACAAGACTGGGAAGTTCATATGATTGAACATCAACTAGGTGCTTATACTGATTGTGCCCATGGTATTGGATTGGCTATTATATCTGTCCCTTATTACAAATATATCTACAAGTATGGACTAGATAAATTTGTAAGATTTGCTAAAAAGATTTGGAAAATTGACGATAAAAACTTAACAAAAGATGAAATAGCTATTGCTGGAATTGAAAAGCTTGCTGACTTCATAAAAGAACTTGGTATTCCAACTACTTTGAGAGAGATAGGTACAACAGAAGATATGCTTCCTAAAATTGCTAACTCTACTATCATACTTGATGGTGGATATAAAAAATTAACTTCCAATGAAATTTTAAATATTTTAAAAGAAGCTTACTAATTATAAAAAAGCTACTCTTGTATAAGATACTTGAGTAGCTTTTTTATTCTATATCTCTATTTTTTATTCTCAACATATGAGAATAATCTCTCTTCTAACCAATATGGTTCTTTAAAAAATCTTGCATAACCTACATGTCCCCCATACTTTGTAATCTGTAAAGTTACATGTTTATTTTTTTTAGCCTCTCTTATAGGATAGCACTCCTCTGACATAATAGGGTCATCTTCTGCCATTAGTATAAAAGTAGGTACCTTTATAAAAGGAATAGCCTTCTTAGGACTGACCTTCTCATAATAATCCTCTGCATCTCTATAACCATATTGAGGTGCTGTAAATATGTTGTCAAACTCCTCTATTGTTTCACATGCCAAAATCTTATCTATCTCTATTTTTTTAGGATAGATAACAGATTTCTCCAGCATTTTCTTTTTCAATTTATCCATGAAATATTTTGTATAAATTTTATTTTCTTTTTTTACAAAGGTTCTTGCACTTCCAAGTGGGTCACATGGTGCAGATACAGCCATAGCACAAAATATATTTTTAGGTAGTTCCTTTTGACTTCCTAAATAGTTTAAAACTAGACCTCCACCTAAACTAAATCCTGCTATTACCACTTTTTTATAGTCAGCTGTCTTTTTTAATACTACTTCTAAATCTTCAATCTGTCCCATATTATAGAATTTTACTTTTCTATTAATCTCTCCGCTACAACCACGATAATTCATAGCTAAAACGTCCCAGCCTCTCTCTGAGAAATATTTAGCCATTCCCTGTATGTATTTACTTCTAGAGCTCCCCTCTAGTCCATGACATAAAACAATGACTTTAGTATGTCCATTTTTTATCCAATCTATATCTATGAAGTCTAAATCTGGGGTGTTTATTCTCTCTCTTCTATATCTTACCTCTACACTTCTAAAAATAGTTGGAAAACAAGTGCTGATATGACCATTTTTAAATAAAAAACTTGGTTTATAATCCAATTCCATCCCTCCATTTTATTACCATAATATTATATGTGAAAATGAAAAATTTTTCTACATTTTTCTTTTTAATATTGACTTTTTCTATTATTTCTAGTATCTTTTTATTACAATAGAAGTCTATAGAAGGGTGAAAATATGAGTAAGAGAAAGATTTTTTTTATTTTGTTTCCACTATTTTTAGGGGTAGCAATATATTTTTTATATAGGAGTAGAAATCTATTTTATTTTAAAATTTTTACAACTCATCCTGTTATTTACAGTTATGTTATTAAAATAAGGGATATAGCTTGGTTATATCGTAAACATCTTCCACTTTGGACTGTTTACTCACTTCCAGATGGACTATGGCTATTCTCATTTGGTGCAATTTTACTATTGGATAGGTTTTTTTATCTCCTTCACTTTACAGTTTTTACAGCTATCTATATTTTTATGGTAGCCTTAGAATTTTTACAAAAACGTTTTGGTGGGCATGGTACCTTACTAGGAACTTTTGATAAATTAGATATTTTATTTTTTACACTGGGATATATCTCTATTGTCCTTATTTCTAATTTTTTTCATAGAAGAGATAAAAAACATTCCTCTGAAATAACTCTTGTAAGCAGGAGAAAAGAGATTGTAGAAGATATCAAATACTGTTTTATATTTACAATTTTAGGTGCTTTACCTAGTCTATTTTAAGGCTAGGTTTTTTCTTTTTTTTATGTTAAAATAATTTCAATAAAAGATAAGGGGGGTCAGTTATGAATTTAGATTTTTTACTAGATGATGTTATAAAAAATAGAAGAGCTCTTCATCAAATCCCAGAAGTTGCTCTAAATGAATTTAAAACTCAAAAATATTTAAGAGAGTATCTTGTATCTATTGGATTAAATCCTCAAGATATTTGTGAGACTGGTCTATATGTCTATATTGAAGGAAAGGACAAAGAGAACTGTATAGCTTTTCGTTCAGATATTGATGCTTTAAATATTTTAGAAGAAAATGAGATTGAATTTGTATCTCAAAACAAAGGACAGATGCATGCTTGTGGACATGATGGACATATGGCTACACTTTTAGGTTTTGCTAAGTATCTAACTACAATACAACCATTAGAAAAAAGTGTTTTACTGATATTTCAACCAGCTGAGGAAGCTCCCGGTAGAGCTAGAGAGATTTGTAAATCTGGACTTTTACAAAAATACTCTGTAAAAGAGATATATGGCCTACATCTATTTCCAGAGCTACCAGAGGGAACAATAGGAACAAGAGCCGGAGCTTTTTTTGCTCAACCTACCGTTATCCATGGAAAAATTACAGGTAAAAGTGGGCATGGTGCTATGCCACACAAGGGAATTGATGCACTTCAAGCCTTTACAAAGGTTGTAGATGCTTACCAAACTATTATCTCTAGAAACTTTTCTCCCTTTGATACAACAGCCTTAACTATTGGAAAATTTCAAGGGGGAAGTGCCTTCAATATCCTTCCAGAAACAGTGGAGTTTTGGGGAACACTAAGAACTTTTTCTCAAAAAAATACTGATTTTGCTATCCAAAGAATAAAAGAGATTCATAGAGGAATGGAGATTGCTTATAATGTTAAAATTGAAGAGAATATAGAGGTTATGTATCCTCCAGTTACAAACGATACTAAACTGTATGAAAGATTTTTAAAGAGTATAGATGGTATACCTTTTGTTGAGTATGAGCCTTTAGCTATTGCTGAAGATTTCTCTTACTATCAACAGGAAGTACCTGGATTATTTATTCTACTAGGGGTTAGAAACGAAGATAAGGGATTTACTCAAGCTCTACATAATTGCAAATTTAACTTTGATGAAAAAGCATTACTTACAGGTATAGAGATGTTTGCTAAAATTTATAATAATTTTAAATAAAAGTAAATTTTTATAAAGTTTTATGTTATAATTCTATTAGATATACTCATATATTCTCTAATAGTTAGAGATAAATTTTTAAGGTGGTAAGAATATGTTAAATAAAGGTGTTATAAAAAGAATTAATGGAAATAAGATTGTTGTAAAACTTTATAAAGATACAGCTTGTTCCCACTGTAGTGGTTGTAGTGGAGATAACAAATATGGAAAGGATTTTGAGTTTACAACAGATCTGAAAGCTGAAATAGGAGATATAGTTACCTTTGAAATACCTGCTGGTAAGGTTATCAAGGCTGCCTCTATTGCCTATGTTTTCCCTGCTGTTGCTATGATACTAGGATATTTTTTTGGAGAGAAGCTATTGGGACTTTCTGAAAATAAAAGCATTATTACAAGCTTTTTAAGTCTTGCTCTTGCCTTTGGCGTTCTTTACCTATATGATAAAGTTAGAGCTAAAAGAAAACCTAACTCTGAAATAGAGATTATCTCTATTGAGAAAGAGGACACTTCAAAGTAACTACTCAGCTATGAGTTTTTACAAAAAATAAAAATAGCCAAATAGAGGGAGTTTTCAACATTTTTGTTGAAGGCTCCCTTTCTATTCAACTACTGGTAACATAATTTCGCATAAATCAAATATAC
>JAHLFN010000002.1 GCA_018883725.1 Candidatus Fusobacterium pullicola
ATTCTCTTGTTTTTTCATTAAAAATTATGTTCATAAAAACTCCTTTATTAAGTAAAAATTAATTGTTGATAGTTTCAAGTAGAACCTCTTCAGTTCTTTCTTCAGTTTCCTTTGAAGATGTAGTATTATCACTATTTAGTTGAGCAACTTTTTCTCTAACCTCATAAAGTACTTTTCCTTTTAATTTATAACCTTTAACATAGATGAATAAGCTAGTTAGAATGAATATTAATGAAGGTATAAAAACTAGTAAACGTAAACCATTAATAGTCAAATCTGATTGTTGTGGTAGAGTAGGATCATACTTTAAAAATGTTAAAGATAGTCCTGTTATTAATCCGCAGACAGCACCAGATGTTTTAACCAAGAATGTTTGAGCAGAACAAATGATACTTTCATTTCTCATTCCAAACTTTAATTGATTATAGTCTATAACATCGGCAACTAATACTGTGATAGTACCAATAATTAATCCAGCTCCTATTTTCATCATAATCATTGCAGTAGCTAAGAGTAAAGCACTTGCTGGCATAAAAATAGCAGAGAATCCAAGTATTACCAATCCTAATGCAGGTACTAAACAAGCTATTTTGTAAGTAGTATCTCTTCCTAGTTTTTTAGCAACAACTGGGAATAGAACAAGCCCAACCATTTCTGCTAATTGACATGCACTATATATAGAGAATAAGTTTTGGTTACCAGCAACATATTTTAGATAGTAGATCATGAAGCTTCCGTATCCACCGTTAAATAGTTGATAAGCAAGCATAAGTCCAATGTATGATTTTAAATGCTCATTTTGAGTAAGAATAGTCCACATATGTTTTAAATTTATTTTTTCATTTGAAGTGCTGTTATGAGTTTCTTTTACATTTACAACTGTTATTCCGATAAAAGTAACATAAATGATAGCAATTAGGATAGCTCCTAAAGTATATCCAAGACTTGCATTTTTATCTCCAGCACCAAATGTATTATTTAAAAAGTAAATTAAATGGAAACTAACTACTCCCATAATTAAGTATGATGAACTTGCAAAAACTCTTGGAATAACTCCAATTTGCTCACGTTCATGTGGATCATCAGTTAAATTTGGCAGCCATGCCCAGTAAGGAATATCAAGCATAGTGTATGTCATACCATAAATAATATAAACAATACTTATATAAGTATACAACATTTTTCCTTCAAATCCAAAAGAATAAAACATTCCAACAAAAGCAATAGCATTTAAAATAGTACCAATAGTAATCCAAGTACGGAATTTACCAAATTTGTTATGTGTATTATCAACTATCATTCCCATAACTGGGTCATTGATAGCATCCCAGATTCTTGCAACAAAGAATAGTGACCCAACAAAAGCAGGTGAAAGGTATAAAACATCAGTAAAATATATCATTAGAAAAACATTAACATAAGCAAGTATGATGTCTTTTCCAAAAGCACCTATACCAAAAGAATATTTTTCTTTAAAAGATAAAGCCATAAAAACCTCCCAAAACAAAAACTATTTTAAATTAAAAACGATAGATGTGCACCTTTATCTAACAAAATAATTATAAAATATATAATATAATTTTAAAATATCTTTTTGTTGTTTTAAAGAGTCTAAATGTTATTTTTACAGAAAAAATATTTTTTTAAAAATTGAACATTGTTCTAAAATAGAAATAAAAAACTTAAAATCAAAATAAAATGTCATGAAAAAATTATGGTAAAGTTCCCATGAATACTAGCTTTATCAAAATTAGGAGGTGAATAGTAGTAAAAAAAATGGGGATACAGCTCTTGTATAAAAAAATATATTATGATATATTAAATCTCAGAAAGTTAAAAAGAGGAGAGAAAAATGGAGAAAGCATATGTACTGCAGATAAGAGATGGAAGTTTAATAAATATGACTTTAAAATTTTGTGGGTATAGTGAATGTAACCCATTACATAATTTTGGACCAGCTTCTAGGCCAGTATATATTATTCATGTTGTACTAAAGGGTAAAGGAGTATACATTGTTGATAATAAGAGATATAATATAAAGGAGGGACAAGGCTTTATAATAGAGCCAAATGTTGTAACCTTTTATCAAGCTGATGCCAATGAACCGTGGAGTTATTGTTGGATAGCTTTTGATGGGGAGGGGGTAGATAAGTACTTACAAGAGTTAGGACTTGTTCAGCAGAAGCCGATTTTTAGAACAGAGAGAGCGAGGGAGTTATTTGAGCTCATAGAAGAGATGCTAAAAAGTCAGAAAAATAATTTAGCGAATGAATTAAAATTACAAGGGTTATTTTATCAATTTTTTTCAATAATTGTTGAGGAAAATAGTGTGGAAAATATTGAAAAAGATGAGGAATTAAATCCCTATGTAAATAAAGCTTTAGACTATATAAAGAGAAATTATTGGGACGATATAAATGTTAATAAGATAATCAAATATGTAGGATTGAATCGAAGTTATTTCTCAAACTTATTCAGAACTAGTATGGGGATAACACTACAGGAATATCTATCAGTTTTTAGATTATCTAGAGCAAATGAATTATTAGATATGACTGATGAAAGTATAGAGGAGATAGCAAGTAACTGTGGTTATAATGATCCCTTGGTATTTAGTAAGGCATATAAGAGAAAGTATGGAATAACACCAACACAACATAGAAAAATAGATAGAAAAAGAGTAAGAGAAAATTTAGAAAAGTTTAAAAAATATGATGGGAGAGAAGAGATATGAAAAAAAGTTTGATAGCATTATCACTAGGAACGTTAGTTTTAGGGATAGCAGAATTTGTTATGATGGGAATATTGACAAATGTAGCCACAAGTCTAAATTTATCAATACCAACAGCGGGACATTTTATTTCAGCCTATGCTTTAGGAGTATGTTTTGGAGCTCTACTACTTATTGCCTTTAGAAAACAACCACCAAAGCAGATATTATTGATATTGGTAGGGCTCATGGTCATTGGAAATGGTTTTGCAGCTATAAGTCCAAACTATTTAACAATGTTAGGAGCAAGATTTATATCTGGTTTACCTCATGGGGCATATTTTGGTGTTGCTTCAATAGTTGCATCAAAATTAGCTGATAAAGGAAGAGAATCAGAAGCAGTAGCTATAATGATAGCTGGAATGACTATAGCAAATTTAGTAGGAGTACCTGTAGGAACATTTTTGAGTTCACTATTTACATGGAGAATAGTATTTATAATAGTTGTTGTTTTTGCACTATTAACACTATACTCTATCAGCAAATTTGTTCCATATGTAGCCCCACTACCAGATACAGGATTTAAAGGGCAATTTCAATTTCTAAAAGATAAAGCACCATGGCTTATATTAGGTGCCACAACATTAGGAAATGGAGGGGTATTTGCTTGGTATAGCTATATAAATCCACTGTTAATAAATGTTAGCGGGTTTAATCCTAGGAGTATAACACTGTTAATGGTATTAGCTGGAGCTGGAATGGTATTGGGAAATCTGTGTGGTGGAAGATTAAGTAGTTATTTTTTTCCTGGTAAAGTAGCTAGTACATTACAAATTTTTATGACAGGAGCTTTAATTGGAATATTCTTTTTTGCTTCTAATCCAATAATATCAGTAATTTTAATGTGTGTAGTAACTTTTGGACTTTTTGGAGTGAGTAGTCCACAACAATATCTGATAATAAAATATGCACCTGGTGGGGAGATGTTAGGAGCTGCAGGGATACAGATAGCATTTAACTTAGGAAATGCAGTTGGGGCATATTTAGGAGGATTACCTATTCATGGGGGGATAGGGGAGCAATATTCAGCTTTAATAGGAGCTGGATTAACTTTTTGTGGATTTTTAATGTTTCATTATTTCAATAGAAATTATTCTAAAGAAAAATAAAAAAGAGTATAGTAATTATTTAAATTCTATGTTAAAATATAAAGTCGAATAAAATTTAGTTATAAGGAGAAGCAAATAATGAAGATAGGATTTGATCACAATAAGTACCTTGAAGAACAATCTAAATATATTTTAGAGAGAGTAAATAATTACGATAAACTTTATCTTGAGTTTGGTGGAAAACTTATGTTTGACTTACATGCAAAGAGAGTTTTACCTGGATTTGATGAGAATGCAAAGATAAAAGTATTACATAAGTTAAAAGATAAACTTGAAGTGGTAATTTGTGTTTATGCTGGGGATATCGAAAGAAACAAAATCAGAGGAGATTTTGGAATAACTTATGATATGGAAGTTTTTAGACTAATAGATGATTTAAGAGAGCATGAGCTTCAAGTAAATAGTGTTGTAATTACAAGATACAATGATCAACCTGCTACAACTTTATTTATCAATAAATTAGAGCGTAGAGGGATAAAAGTATACAAACATAGAGCTACAAAGGGATACCCAACTGATGTAGATGTAATAGTTAGTGATGAAGGATATGGACAAAATCCATATGTAGAGACAACTAAACCAATAGTTGTAGTAACAGCCCCTGGGCCAGGAAGTGGAAAGTTAGCAACTTGTTTAAGTCAATTATACCATGAGTATAAGAGAGGGAATGCAGCTGGATACTCTAAATTTGAAACATTCCCAGTATGGAATGTACCTTTAAAACACCCATTAAATATAGCTTATGAGGCAGCAACTGTAGATTTACAAGATGTTAATATGATCGACCCATTCCATTTAGAAGCTTATGGAGAGACAGCTGTAAACTACAACCGTGACGTTGAAGCTTTCCCACTATTAAAGAGAATTATTGAAAAGATAACAGGAAAAGAGTCTATCTATAAATCACCAACAGATATGGGAGTAAATAGAGTAGGATTTGGAATAGTAGATGATGAGGTTGTAAAAGAAGCTTCTAAACAAGAGATAATCAGAAGATATTTTAAAACTGGTTGTGAGTATAAAAAAGGATATGTTGACTATGAAACATTCAAAAGAACACGTATCATAATGGATGCTTTAGAGTTAAAAGAAGAGGATAGAAAAGTTGTAGGAGTGGCTAGAAAGAAACTAGAAGAGATAAAATCTAAGCAAACAGAACCAGCTTCAGCTATAGCTTTTGAATTACCAGATGGAACTATGATAACTGGTAAGGGATCACCTCTTATGGATGCAGCGTCAGCAGCAATACTAAATGCTGTTAAATACTTTGCTGGAATAAATGATGAGATACTATTAATCTCTCCAGTAGTATTAGAGCCAATTTTAAATTTAAAAGATAAAACTCTTCAAAGCAAAAATATAGCTTTAAACTGTGAAGAGATACTAATGGCATTAAGCATCTGTGCAGCAACTAATCCAATGGCACAAGTAGCTGTAAATAAATTAACTATGCTAAAAGGAACACAAGCTCATTGCACAAATATAGTTGGAAAAACTAACGAACAAACACTTAGAAAATTAGGAATTGATCTAACTTGTGATCAAGTATTCCCAACAGAGAACTTATATTACAATGAATAATTAATTAAGAGAATTCAAGGATGGCTTTTTTGTCATTCTTGAATTTTTATTTAGGGAAATTTTGAAAAAGATGGTATAATTTATACAGAAAGATAGTTTATGGAGGTAGAGAGTTGAAAATATTGGTAGTTAGATTTAGACAGATAGGTGATTCCATATTAGCTGCACCACTATGTACAACACTTAAGCAGACTTTTCCAGATGCACAGGTGGACTATGTAGTTTATGAGCATATAGCTCCCATATTTGAGAAACATCAGGGAATAGACAATGTAATTAAGATAACTAAAGAGGAACAAAAAAATATATTCAAATATATAAAAAAAGCTTGGAAAGTTACAAGGAATAACTATGATATAGTGATTGATATAATGTCTACTCCAAAAAGTGAGGTATTTACACTTTTTGCAAGAGGAGCTAAATACAGAATAGGAAGATTTAAAAAGCATAGAGGATACACATACACTCATAAGATAGTTGAGCCACCTAAAGGGTTAACAAAGGTACAGAAGTTTTTAAAGATGTTAAAACCTTTAGAGCAGGAGTATGATGTAAAATATACAGAGGATTTTTCTATCCACATATCTGATGAAGAGAAACAATATATAAGAAAGAAGATGGAAGCGGCAGGAGTAGATTTTTCTAGACCAGTTTTTGCCTTTGCTATCAACTCTAGAGTACCAGCTAAGGTTTTTAATATAGATAAAATGTTAGAGATAACTAGAAGAATAATTGATGATTTAGATCCTCAAATAATATTCTATTATTCACCAGCTGAAAAGGAATTTGCACTAAAAGCTCATGAGAGATTAAATAATGATCCTCATATATTTACCAATATAGAGACAAAGGATATCAGAGAGTTAGCAATGCTTTTAAAGAATTGTGATATGTTCTTTGGAAATGAAGGAGGACCTAGGCATCTATCACAGGCAGTAGGAACACCTAGTTTTATAGTTCAAAGACCAAATTTAGATATAAAAGAGTGGATAATAGCAGATGAAAAACATCAAGGGGTAGGACCATTAGATGTAGATCCAGATGCTTATACTAAGTATTCATATCAAGAGCAAGAGGATTTAGTAATGCCTGATTTAGTAGTAGACAAATTTAAAAAATTCTATGATAAATATATAAAAAGATAAAAAATTGAGAAAGGGTTAATTTCTATATTATGATAGAGGTTAATCCTTTTAACTTTATATACACTAAAAAAAATCTTGACTTAGAGTTAACTCTAAGTGGTATTTTTTATATATAGAGATATCAAAGAATAGAGGTGAAAATAGATGACAATAGCTGAAGTAAGTAAAAAATTAAATATAAGTGCAGATACATTAAGATATTATGAAAGGATAGGACTTATTCCACCAGTACCAAGAAATAAAAGTGGAATAAGAGATTATGATGATAATTCTATTGGTTGGATAAACTTTATAAAGTGTATGAGAAAGGCGGGACTTCCAATAGAGGTGTTAATAGAGTATGTAGCTCTATATCAGATAGGAGACTCTACAAATGAAGCTAGAAAAAATTTACTGATAGAGCAAAGAGAGGAACTTTTAGCTAAAATAAATGAATTAAAAGAAACTTTGGAATATTTGAATAAAAAGATAGAGAGATATGATGAGA
>JAHLFN010000003.1 GCA_018883725.1 Candidatus Fusobacterium pullicola
ATCCCTCAAGCCAAATATGCTCTGTATGTGGTCATAGAGATGGAAAGAAAGCTCTAAATATAAGAGAGTGGACTTGTCCAATTTGTAATACATACCATGATAGAGATATAAATGCAAGTAAAAATATATTAGTTGAAGGATTAAGAATAAGAGAAGCAATATAAGAAATAAAAAGAACCGTAGGAACTACGGGGATAGCTTGGTAAATATAGTTGGCTAACAAAAGCAACTACTTCCCAAGAAAGAAGCTCCCACTTCAAAAGCTGAAAGCTTTAAGTGGGAGAGGTTCACGATTAGGCTTCATTAGAGAACTCCTCTATTCCTTTATATATATCTTTCCCAACGATTTTCCAATCTGATTCTAAAGCTTTAGCATCATCTTTAAAAAAATTTTTATTAATATTTATAGAAGGTGATAAAGGTTGCTCAAATAAACAAAATATACTACTAAATCCTTGTAATATAAATAATATTTTTTTCATTAAGACTACCTCCTTAATAAGATTATTATCTTATATATATAATAGCACTATACATATATAAAATCAAGTAGTTATAAAATTAGAATAAATAAAAAAACTGCTGTAATTAAAAATTACAACAGTCTTTTTTTTAGTAATATTTATACATATTTCCTACTATTCCAACAGCTTCTTTAGCTCTCATAATTTTATCTTGAGCTATAGCTCTAGCTTTCTTTCCACCTTCGAATAGTACATCATGAACATAGTTCATATCTTGAGCTAATTTTTCTCTTTTTTCTCTAGCTTCTCCAAAATACTCTAATACAGCATTTAAAAGTTCTGTTTTAGCGTGTCCATAACCATAGTTACCAGCTAAAAACTTCTCTTTCATCTCATTTTGTTTCTCAATAGAAGCAAATAGAGCATAGATTTTAGCTATATTGTTGTCAGGATTCTTTGGTTCCTCAAGTGGAGTTGAGTCAGTTACAATACTCATAATTTGCTTTTTAAGATCTTTTTTGCTAGCAAACATATTGATGGTATTTCCATAAGATTTACTCATCTTTTGTCCATCTACTCCAGGAACTACAGCAGAGTCATCTAAAGTAAGAGGCTCAGGAAGTTTAAATAGTTCAACTCCATATTGTTGATTAAATTTCATAGCTATATCTCTAGTCATCTCTAGATGTTGTTTTTGATCTTTTCCAACTGGAACTACATCAGCATCATACATTAAAATATCAGCAGCCATTAAAACTGGATAAGTAAGAAGTCCAGTATTTGGGGAGATCCCCTTAGCTATCTTATCTTTGTATGAGTGCCCTCTCTCTAATAGTCCAACTGGAGTAACATTAGATAGTAACCAAGAAAGCTCTACATGTTCAGGAATATCCGATTGTAAGAATATAGTAGACTTATTAGGATCAAGTCCTAATGCTAAATAATCTAATACTATATTATATGTATTATCTTTTAAAGCTTTTGGGTCAGTTAGTGATGTAAGAGAGTGATAGTCAGCTATAAAATAAAATCCATCATACTCTCCACTATTTTGAGCATCTATAAATTGTTTCATAGCTCCAAAATAGTTTCCAAGGTGAAGTATTCCACTAGGTTGAATACCAGATAAACTTCTTTTCATTGTGTTCCTCCTAAAATAATATTATAATTTCATAATATTATACCATAATACTTACTTTGTTTCTACAACAGAATCAAAAATGTATTTACCATCTTGAACTTTGATAATAGTAACAGCTTTGATAGGGTTATTATTTTCATCAAAAGTTAGATGTCCAGTAACTCCATCCATATCACTTGCTTTTATAGCCTTAGTTAATTCAGCTTTGTCTGTAGTACCAGCTTTATCTATTGCATTTTTTAAAACATATACAGTATCATATGCAAGAGCAGAGAAAGCTGTTGGTTCTTCATTGTATTTCTCTCTATATTTTTTTAAGAAAGATTGAATTTTTTCATTGCTATCCTCAGTTGAGTAGTGGTTAGTGAAGTAAGAGTTATCAACTACAGAGTAAGATGATGAATCAAGAGCTCCAATTATTCCATCCCAACCATCTGGTCCTACAAAAGTAGATTTCATTCCAATCTCTCTAGCTTGTGTAGCAATAAGTGCTGAAAGCTCATAGTATTCAGGAACAACTAAGATATCTGGATTTTCACTATTTATTTTAGTAAGTTGAGCTTTGAAATCCTTATCTCCATCAGAGTATCCTTCCTTAGCAACTACTTTTATTCCCTCTTTTTCAGCTTGTTTTATAAAGGCGTTAGCAATTCCATCAGAGTAATCACTAGATGTATTTACCATAATAGCAGCAGTTTTAGCCCCTAGTTTATCCTTAGAAAACTTTGCTAATGTACTTCCTTGGTAAGGGTCAGTAAAACATACACGGAATATATTTGGTCCAGCATCGGTTATATTTATTTGTGTTCCTGTAGGGGTGATCATAGGTATTCCATCTTGGGCAGCTAATTCAGCTACAGCCAAAGTAGGTTTTGAAGTAACACTTCCAAGGATAGCTACAACTCCCTCATCAGTTAATTTATTATAGGCATTTACAGCTTCGATAGGATCTGCCTTCTCATCTAAAGAGATATACTCAAATTTCTTTCCTAAAACTCCACCATTGGCATTGATCTCCTCAAAGGCTAATTTAGCTCCCTTATCAACAGTGATTCCATACATAGCAGCAGAACCAGTTAAAGGTCCCATTCCTCCTACTTTGATAGTAGAACTCTCCTCTTGACTTTGGTTTGCTCCACAGCTCATCATCATAGTAGCTCCAGCTAACATTGCAATAATCTTTTTCATAAAATTTTCCTCCTTAAGATATTTTGGTATAAAAAAAACAGCCTGTTAGGCTGTTGGTAACAAAAAATTATTTAGAATACAAAAAATAAATATAAAAACATATGTATTTTTATAAAAGGTTAAAATAAAACTAAATAATATATAATCCTAACATTTTAACAAAGTATATGAAAATTGACTCAGATTGTTAAGGCTGAGTGAGAGTCCATATACAGTTGTCCAACAAATGTTAGCACTATACATAATAGTTCCTCCTAATTTTTTTACTTTTTTTTCATTATAGCACTTTTTTTTCAAAAAGCAAGAAAAAGTTTAAAAAAGATATTGAAACATAAAAAAATAGATAGCTGAGTAGAGAAAAAAAGATGTAAAATAAACAAACATATAGTATAATAAAATTATCAATAATTATGGAGGTATTAGAGATGAATTATTATGTAGGAATTGACTTAGGAGGAACGAATACTAAGATAGGAATTCTAAATATTGATGGGGAGATTTTTAAGAGCACAGTTATAAAAACTCTTTCTTTAGAGGGAGCAGAGAGAACTTTAACTAGAATATGGGAAGCTACAAAGGGATTAGCTGAGGAGTTAAAAATAGATGTGTGTGATATAAAGGGGATAGGAATAGGAATACCTGGACCAGTTATAAATCAAAGTGTTGTAGCTTTCTTTGCTAATTTCTCATGGGGTGAAGATATAAATATTAAATCTATGATGGAGAGAATATCTGGAGTAGAGACAAGACTTGATAATGATGTTAATATAATAGCATTAGGAGAGGCTAAATATGGAGCTGCTAGAGGAAGTAGAACAAGTGTAACTGTAGCATTAGGAACTGGAGTAGGTGGAGGAATCTATATAGATGGAAAACTTATCTCTGGATTTATGGGTGCAGGTGGAGAGATTGGACATATGAAGATAGTAAGAGATGGAAAACTTTGTGGATGTGGACAAAAAGGGTGCTTTGAAGCCTATGCTTCAGCTACAGGACTTATAAGAGAGGCTGTATCAAGACTTATGGTAAATAAGCAAAACCTACTTTATACTATGATAGAAGGGAAATTAGATGTATTAGAAGCAAAGGACATATTTGATGCAGCAAAAGAGGAAGACAAATTCTCATTAGATTTAGTGGACTATGAGGCTGAATATCTAGCTATGGGAATAGGAAATATCTTAAATATAATCAATCCAGAGAGAATAGTTCTTGGTGGAGGAGTGGCTATGGCTGGAGATATACTTATGGTACCTATGAAAGAGAAATTAAAAAAATATGCTCTACCAGTAGCTTTAAAAAATATAGATATAGTACAGGGAGTACTTGGTAATGAAGCTGGAATAAAGGGAGCTGTAGGTCTTTTTAATTAATAACTGAAAACTTATTTCAAAAAATAAAAAAAGTCTGTAAAAAAATTAATTAGACACTTGACAAAAGAAAAATAAAGGATTATCATCTAGTATATAGGATAGAAAACGTTCTTAAGACTTTGTTATAAAATGAAAAGTTCTAAAAACAAACAGTTAAAACTGTAGGAGGGAATTGGAATATGAAAAAAACAGGAATAATTTTAGGAGCACTATTACTAGCAGCAGGATTAACAGGATGTGGGGGAGATAAAAAAGATGAAGCCAAAGCACCTGAAAAATTAAGAATAGGTTTCACAGCTTATAAGTATGATGATAACTTTATAGCACTTTACAGAAAAGTTATTTTAGGGGAAGCAGAAAAGGTAAAAGATAAAGTTGAACTAACAATGAACGATTCACAAAACAGCCAACAAACACAAAATGACCAAATTGATGTAATGTTATCAAAAGGGGTAGATGCATTAGCTATCAACTTGGTTGACCCAGCAGCAGGACAAACTGTAATGGAAAAGATAAAGGCTGAAAATATACCAGTTGTATTCTATAACAAAAAACCAGCAAAATCAGTTATAGATGCTTATGAAAAAGCTTACTATGTAGGAATTGACCCAAATGCACAAGGTATAGCACAAGGGGAGCTAATAGCTAAAGCTTGGAAGGCAAATCCAGCACTAGACCTTAACAAAGATGGAGTTATCCAATATGTAATGATAAAAGGGGAACCTGGACATCCAGATGCTGAAGCAAGAACTACATATTCAATCAAAACTCTAAATGATATGGGAATTAAAACTCAAGAGTTACATCTAGACACTGCTATGTGGGATACTGCAATGGCAAAGGATAAGATGGATGCTTGGTTATCTGGACCTAATGGAGATAAGATTGAAGTAGTTATCTGTAACAACGATGGAATGGCACTAGGAGCTATTGAATCATTAAAGGCAGCAGGAAAAATGTTACCAGTATATGGAGTTGACGCATTACCAGAGGCTATAGTTAAGATAGAAGCTGGAGAGATGGCAGGAACTGTTCTTAATGATGCTCAAGGTCAAGGAAAAGGAACTTGGGATATGGTTATCAACTTAGCTCAAGGTAAGGGAGCAACTGATGGAACTTCATATCAATTAGTAGAAAAAGAATTATTAATTCCAAGTATTGGAATAGACAAAGAAAATGCAGCACAATTCAAATAGGATTAATTAGTAAGGTTAATGTTAAAAAGGGGAATTGTATTACAATTTCCCTTTTTTCAAAAAGGAGAATGTTATGGAAAAAAGTAAATACTTATTAGAGATGAACAACATAACAAAGGAATTTCCAGGGGTAAAAGCCTTAGATGGTGCTAATTTAAAAGTTAGACCTCATTCAGTACATGCACTGATGGGAGAAAACGGTGCTGGAAAATCGACATTGATGAAGTGTCTATTTGGAATCTATGAAAAGGATTCAGGAACTATTTTCTTTGAAGGAAAAGAGATAAACTTTAAATCTGCAAAAGAGGCTTTAGATAATGGAGTTTCTATGGTTCACCAAGAGTTGAACCAAGTTTTACAAAGAAATATCTTAGATAATATCTGGTTGGGAAGATATCCTAAAAAAGGTTTCTTTATAGATGAGAAAAAGATGTATGAGGATACTAAAAAGATATTTGAAGATTTAGATATCACAGTGGACCCACGTTCAAAGATGGGGGATCTAGCTGTATCTGAAAGACAGATGGTAGAGATAGCTAAGGCTGTTTCATACAATTCAAAAATAATAGTTATGGATGAGCCTACATCTTCACTTACAGAGAAAGAGGTAGAACATCTATTTAGAATTATCAATAAATTGAGAGATAGAGGTTGTGGAATAATATATATTTCACATAAAATGGAAGAGATAAAGGCAATATCTGATGATATTACAATAATGAGAGATGGAAAATGGATTGCAACAGAGCCAGTGAAAGATCTGACTACAGAGCAGATTATAAATATGATGGTTGGAAGGGATTTAACAAATCGTTTCCCTCCAAAAGATAATGTGGTGAAAGAGGAGATCTTAAAAGTTGAAGGATTGACAGCACTGAATCAACCTTCAATCCAAGATGTAACCTTTGATCTACATAAGGGAGAGATACTTGGAGTAGCTGGTCTAGTTGGTTCAAAGAGAACAGAGATTGTAGAGACAATATTTGGAATGAGAGAAAAAGCAAGTGGAAAAATAATACTCAAAGGGAAAGAGGTAAAAAATAGTAATCCTAATGAAGCTATAGAGAATGGATTTGCTCTAGTTACTGAGGAGCGTAGAGCTACAGGGATATATGGAATGTTGGACATAAACTTCAACTCAACTATTTCGAACCTAGATAGATATAAGGGAAAAAATAGACTGTTGGCACTATTAAATGATAGAGGTATGAAGGATGATACTCAATGGGTAATAGATAGTATGCGTGTAAAAACACCTTCACAACACACTTCAATAGGTTCTCTATCAGGAGGAAACCAACAGAAAGTTATACTTGGAAGATGGCTACTAACAGAACCAGATGTATTGATGCTAGATGAGCCTACAAGGGGTATAGATGTATTGGCTAAGTATGAGATCTATCAACTGATGATAGAGTTAGCTAAGAAGGATAAAGGAATTATAATGATATCTTCTGAGATGCCAGAACTTTTAGGGGTTACAGATAGAATTCTTGTAATGAGTAATGGAAAGGTAGCTGGAATAGTAAAAACATCTGAGACAACTCAAGAAGAGATAATGACACTATCAGCTAAATATCTATAGAAATTCAGGAAAGAAAAGAGGAGAAGACTATGAGTATACGTACAAAAGATGGGAATATTGACTATAAAAAACTTTTAATTCAAAGTGGACTTTATCTAGTTCTATTAATAATGTTAGTGGCTATAATAATAAAAGAGCCATCATTCTTAAGTGTAAGAAACTTTAAAAATATCTTAACTCAATCATCAGTAAGACTTATCATAGCACTTGGGGTAGCTGGACTTATCGTTACTACAGGAACTGACCTATCAGTAGGAAGACAGGTAGGTTTCTCGGCAGTAATTTCGGCAACTCTTCTACAGGCAGCAACTACTGCCCATAAGGTTTATCCAAATATACAGGATTTCCCACTATTTGGAGCAATAGCTATTGTTATGGTAGTTGGTATGATAATCGGTGGATTAAATGGACTTGCTGTAGCTAAATTGAATCTACACCCATTCATTGTTACAATGGGTAGTATGACCATTGTCTATGGTATTAACTCACTTTACTACGACTATGCTGGTGGTTCACCAATAGCTGGTTTTGCTGAAAAATATACTTCCTTTGCACAAGGATATATAAGTATAGGTGGATTTACAATATCTTACCTAATCTTCTATGCACTAATAGCTACAGTGATTATGTGGGTATTGTGGAATAAGACAAAGTTTGGTAAAAATGTGTTTGCTGTTGGGGGAAATATTGAGGCAGCTAAGGTATCTGGAGTAAATGTTCACTGGACACTTATAAAACTATATGCTCTATCTGGTATCTTTTATGCTTTTGGTGGATTCTTAGAAGCAGGGCGTATCGGTTCAGCAACTAACAACTTAGGAAATATGTATGAGATGGACGCAATTGCAGCTTGTGTAATTGGAGGAGTTTCATTCTATGGAGGAGTTGGAAAGATATCTGGAGTTGTTACAGGAGTTATATTACTAACAGTTATCAACTATGGACTTACATATATAGGTGTAAATCCATACTGGCAATATATTATAAAAGGGCTTATCATAATAGTAGCAGTTGCATTTGACTCTATTAAGTATGCTAAGAAAAAATAGTTAAGGGGACTACACAACTAATATAAATTAAAGAAAGAGCTATTACAAACTAAAAGGTTTGTAGTAGCTCTTTTGTATTTTTTGTTAAAAATTCAGTAATTGGTGAAAAGACGTACCTAGATGATATGTAAACAACTTATTTTACCTCTTTTTTCACTTTATGTCAAGTTTAGATAAACAAAAATATAGAACTTTTCTATAGAAAATATAGATTTTAAAATTACTATCTATTAAAGAAATACATTTTTTCACCAAAAAGAGAAGTAGTAAGGGGGAGGAATTTCTATTGGCTAACTACATAGTTCAGTTTCCTTTGAAAGTTGAGAAATTTCAACAGGATATCCTTGAAAAAAGATTTAGGATAGGTAGAGATATATATAACTCTCTTTTAGGAAAAATGTGGAAAAGATATTGTGAGATGGTAAAAAGAAGGGAGTATAGAGCCCTACTAGAAGAGATAGCTAAGACAGAGAAGAAGAAACCTCTGTATAAGAAACTAGAAGCAATTAGAAAAGAGAGTGGATTTACAGAGTATGCCTTCCATAAAGAGGTAAAGGATATGCAGAAGTTCTTTAAGAAGAATATAGATTCCTTTACAGCTCAAAAGATAGCTACACAGGTGTGGAGAGCTTTTGAGAAGATGATGTATGGAAGTGGAGAGAGAGTTCACTTTAAAAAAGAGGACGAATTCAAATCCTTAGAGGGAAAATCTAATGGTACTGGAATTAGATATATGGATGGGTATATTGATTGGAAAGGACTTAGACTTAAGGTTCTAATTGATGAGAAAAACCACTATGAGAAAGAGGCTCTAAAGAGTGAGATAGCCTACTGTAGACTTATCAGAAAAGAGATAAGAGAGAGGTTGAAATACTATACTCAGATAGTTTTTAAGGGAGTACCTCCAAGAGAGATAGATAAGAAGACTGGAGAGTATATAGAGAGAATAGGCAATGGAGAGGTAAGGCTAAAAGTTGGAAAACAGTATCTAATCTATGAAAAAAATGGAGTAGAGAGAAGAGTAGAGCTAGCTGATAGAGTGTATCCACTAGAGGTGAGAAGAAGAGAGCTAATAAAAGAGATAAAGAGAAGAAAAGAGAGAGAGCTATCAACTACAAGTGTAAGACATAGAAAACTACTTCAAGAGCTAAAGGAAGTATATAGGAAGCAAACTAATGTGAGAAAGTATCAGCACGAGTGCTTGAGTAACGAGATACTAAAACTTGGAGATAGGATAGAGATAGATAAGATAGAGAATGTACAAGAGGAGATATACTCACTAGGTAAAGAGAAGAGAGTAAAGATAACAACTAATGGAGAGATAGGGAATAGAGCTCCAAAGATGTTCGTAGAAATTTTAAATAGGAAGATAGAATACAAAATAGGTTTTGACATGAACCTAACTAGCAATAGTGAAAACTCTAAATAAAAGGGATTGGACTACTACTCTTTAGAGAGTGGTAGAAAATCTTGAGTAGTAAAGGGTAAGAGTGTCAGTACTTTTCATTTGTTAAATATAAAATGGGGTTTGGGAGAGGATAGTTTTATGAAGCGACAGTTTGCAAAAGTTGTAATGATAATAATGCAGTTCATTTTCTACTTTGTAGTGAATGAACTTTTTGATGTGCCAGATAGGATAATGTATAATACATTTTTCATATATCTGGCTTTAAATTTAACTAAAAATATGTATTCCTTTAAGACAATTCTGATATGGGAAGAGTTAAGAAAGCTACTATTAGTTCATGCAGAGTATTTGATAATCATGCTAATAAATGATTTGGCTTTCTGGGGAGTAAAATATATACCTGTACATCTATTCGTAGGATTAACATTTACATTCTTTAATATCTTTATTATAAGATTTACAAGAACAGTGTTTAGAAAGAATCTAGAGAAGAGTTTGTTGATAATAGGAATAGGAAATACAGCAAAACAGATAACAAAGATTATTGAAGATAATAATACATTCACTATGTATAACCTACTTGGTTATGTTTCAGCTAATAGTATAGCTGGGGTGGAACAGGAACTAAAAGTAGAGAGTGAAAAGGTAATAGGAAAATATGAAGAATTAGATAAAATCTTAGAAGAAAATAAGGTAAATGAAGTACTAATAGCATTACCACTAGCAGATAATGAGCAGATGGAAGAGATAATAAATAAGCTAGATGGTAAGGTAGATAAGATTAAATTTATACCAAGATTAAATGAGATATATACTCTTAATTCAACAGTAGAAGACTATGATGGAATGATGGTAATTTCTACATACAATGGAATGAATAAAAAGAGATATAGAATACTGAAAAGATGTATGGATATCATAGCTGGAACAGCTGGATGTATGGTATTAGGGATACTTTATCTAATCTTTGCACCAAAGATAAAAAAAGATGGTGGAAAGGCAATATTTACTCAAAATAGAATAGGTCAAGATGTAAAA
>JAHLFN010000004.1 GCA_018883725.1 Candidatus Fusobacterium pullicola
TTTTATCACTTCAGAGCAAGAATTTTAATAGCTAATAAATTATTGGTAACAAAATAACTCCAGTGGAAAATCCACTGGAGCTATATAAAAATTTATTTGTTTTTTACCAACACCATTTGACAAAGAGCCTATAAAAACAACTCCAACAAATGAAAAAGAAGAAAACTTTATTTTAAAAGTTCCATCCATATGCTAACTTTTATCTGTAAAATTTTCTTCTTTTTTCTATTATTAAATTATTTTTATCTCGATCTTATATTTTGGCGGAAGCGTGTAGGAATCGAACCTACCAATGACATTAAGCCACCTACCAGTTTTGAAGACTGTTGAAAACACCAGCTTTCTTCCGCTTCCATTAATTTTTATAGCTTTTCAAAACTCTTTTTTAAACCAAGTTTTTCTACTATATATCTCTCAATTTTAATATCACTCTCTTTTAATATCTCATCTATCCTATCTAAATCAGATAGCTCAGCTCTAATAGAAAGACCACACCCAGCACTTATCTCTCTAGGTAACGGTATTATTCTACACCAAATTCCATAATTTTGCAAGTTTTTTTCTAATTTCATTATAAAATGAGTAGAATCTGCAATTAAAAGTAAAAATCTCTCCTTTTCCATTATGGTTTAATCACCTTAGTAGCATTTAACTGTCTCTCTATAATTGTATACATATTAGTTACAGATCCAACACTTAACTTTTCTGTCACTCCATAAAAATTTAAGCAAGTTCCACAGGCTAAAATCTCCACTCCTCTTTTCTCTAAAGATTTTAAATCTTGTAAGCTCTCTGCTCCATCAATAACTAGTTTTACTCCCTCGTTATAGAAAAGTATAGTTTTAGGTAATTTTTCCATTTCTGATAGTGTATAAATAAATCCTTTCATAAGAATTCTTCCTAATTCAGGATCCCCTTTTCCCATATGTAGAGAATCTATTACTACAACTATATTTTCCTCATCTTTTTTATTCTCTAAATTTTCTCCAACTTTATTTATTATAATTTTGAAAATCTCTCCACTCTCTTGGACAGTATAATCATATCCCATCTCCTTTGACATCTTCTCAAGATTTTCTAGAGATATTTTATTATCAACAGATACCTCTACCTGCCCCTCATCTATATCCTTTAAAGCATTTTTTGTCATAATAATTGGTACTGGGCAAACTTGTCCTGTAGCATCTACTTTTATCATAATAACCTCCCATATTGGCACTAAAAACATAATTTAATTCTTTATAAGTACCCTCACTCCATCAATATTTTTTGTTATCTTAAGTGTATCTAACTTTCTTAAGATAAGTATAGCACTATCTCTACTATTATTCAATAGAGCTCTTGTATCTTTTATCTCCAGAGTTATATTTTTTTGAAAATACTCATTTATCAATTTTATACTCTCTTTTAAAAATCCAGAAAGAATAAAATATTCATCTTCTAAATATTGAATAAATCCTTCTTCAATCATATAAGCATGAACTTTTTCAAATAGATATTTATTTTTACTCTGATTAAAATAATATGAATATGAATTTACTTCAAACTTTTGATTTTTATAATAACTAAAAATCTCCTCTTTCATATCTTTTTCTTCACGAGTTAATCTTATCTTAAAATCTTTAAGAGATATATACTCATCTACAACTTTTATACTCTCTTTCACCTTGTCCAAATCCAATAAAATATTAAACTCTTTTTGTGATAACTCCTTGAATAAGAGAGATCTTAATATTGATTTTGTAATCCCTTTCTTTAAATTATTTTTTTGATGAAATTCAATTAAATAATTTTCTATTAATTTAAGCTTTTCATCTAAAATCTCATGTTGGATAATTTTTTTATCTAAAAGATAAATCTTTCCAGAAGATATATAAGATTTTAATTCTATATCTTTTCCTATTAAAGCAGAGATTTCATCTAAACTCATATCCTTTTTAAATAGTTCCTCTACTCTGTCACTATTTTTTGAAAGAGTGTTCAAAAAATCAATATGTTGCAAATCTCTTCTATTGAAATCACTTTTTGGAAAGAAAAGCAATTCTACTCCCCCTATTGTCGTTATAGGAGAGTAATTTCTAACTATTCCTCTCTCTTCTAAAATTCCACCTATAGTATTCTCCAATTGCAGTTGAACTACGGCTTCCTCTCCACCTAATATATAGTTTTTTTCATATATTTTTACTCTTCCTATTACCTCGGTAGTTCCAATATTCAATCTAATTCTTTGATTGTTTTTTAACTTAGGTACACTCTCTAAAAGTGATAGCTTACAATCTACTCTATCACCTACAAGTAAATTTCGAGCTACTATATCTCCCCTTTCTAGCTCACTACTCTCTACTCCTGAGAGATTTATTGCACATCTATTTCCACTTCCTAAGCTCTCTTTTTTCTCTCCATGAGATTCAATACTCTTTACTCTAACTTCTCTTCTCTTAGGATATATAGTCAGATTATCTCCTACTTTTACCTCTCCATCTTTAACTGTTCCTGTTACTATACAACCAAAACCTTTTAAAGAAAAAACTCTATCTATATCCATTCTAAAATATTTTTTCTCATCTTCAACTTTTAATTCTTTTAACTCTCTATATAGAAGAGCCTTTACTCTTTTATAACTCTCTATCTCTTTAGAAGAAACTTCTAAAATTGGAGCTTTCTCTAAAAAACTTCCCTTAAAATACTCTTGGCACTCTTTTTTTACCTCTTCATATCTTTTTTCATCAACTAGATCTCTTTTAGTTAAAAGTATCATTCCTCGAGTTACACCAAATAGTTTAACAATTTGAAAATGTTCTATAGTTTGTGGCATAATACCATCATCACAAGCTACTACCAAGATAAGATAATCTACTCCAGAAGCACCAGCACTCATATTTTTTATAAACTTTTCATGACCAGGTACATCTATTAATCCAACTCTACTATTATCCTCAAATTTAATTTGAGTAAATCCTAAGTCTATTGTCATTCCTCGAGTTTTCTCTTCTGGAAGTGTATCTGTATCCACTCCAGTAAGATATTTCACAACTGTGGTTTTACCGTGATCAATATGTCCAGCCATTCCTACTATAATATCTCTCATCTATTTAACTTCCCTCTATCTAGCTTTTAAAATTCTGAGCTTTTTTAACTATAATATCCATATCCTCATCTCTTATTGTTTTTAAATCTAAAATAAAAGCACCTTCTGATATTCTTCCTATTATACTACTGCTTCCTAAACGAAAATATCTTTCAAGTTCTTGGGCATTTCCATTAAATTTTAAAGCATAACTAGGAACTGTCTCCTCTGGCATAGAACCACCACCTATTTTAGCTCTACTCTCTACTATCTGAGTAACAATCCCCTTTTCCTCTAGTAAGTTTTGTAGTTTTTTTGCTCTTTTCTCCACTTCTAATTTATTTTCAGTGATCATTCTAAGGGTTGGAATCTCTTTTATAGCCTCCCTCTCATCAAGATAATACTTCAATGTTCCCTCTAATGTTGAAAGTACAAGTTTATCCACTCTAAAAGCTCTTAAATACTGATTCTTTTTCAATCTTTCAATATATTTTTGAGCTCCTAAAATAATACCACACTGTGGACCACCTAAAAGCTTATCTCCACTTATTGTAATAATATCTATTCCAGAAGCTACACTCTCCTGTACAGTTGGTTCTTTTATAACTCCATACTTAGAAAAGTCTACAAGAACACCACTCCCTAAGTCTTCCATAGTCAATATTCCCTTATCTTTTCCAATATTTGCTATCTCTCTATTGGATACCTCTGATGTAAAGCCACTTATTTTAAAGTTCGATCTATGAACTTTTAAAATAAGTGCAGTTTCTTCATCAATAGCTCTTTCATAATCTGCTATATTAGTTTTATTAGTTGTTCCTATCTCTTTTAATTTAGCACCTGATAATTCCATAATATCAGGAATTCTAAAAGATCCTCCTATTTCTACAAGTTCACCTCTTGATACTATAGAATTTTTTCCCTTAGCAAACTCATTTAAACATAGAATTACTGCTGCTGCATTGTTATTTACAACCAAAGCACCTTCAGCTCCAGTTATTTTACATATCAACTCTTCTACATGTGAATTTCTATTTCCTCTTTTTCCCTCTTCTAAGTCAAATTCTAAATTACTATAGTTACCTGCAATCTCTTCTAATTTCTCTACAACTTTTTTATTTAAAATTGAACGTCCTAGATTTGTATGAATTATTACACCACTACCATTTATAACTTTTTTTAATCTATTCTCATTCACTAACTCTACTTTTTCAAGAATACTACCTATAATATCCTCTTTTTCAAAATTTTCAATTTTTTTACACTTAATATCCTCTCTAAATCTCTCTATCTCATCTTTTACAAGAGTGTAGAAAGCGTTGTAGTTCATTGATTCCCTACAACTCACTAACCTCTTATCTTGCATCAATATATCCAATTTAGGAAGTTTACGGAAAAGGTTATTCATTATCTACCTCACTATTAAATATTTATCTTTTTTCTCTTCAACTGAACCAATTATATAAGCATCAATATTTTTCTCTTTAAACTCCTTCATCAGTGCAGATACACTATCTTTTTTTACTGAAAACAGTAACCCTCCAGATGTTTGTGGATCAAACATTATCTCTTGTAACCAAAGAGGAGTTTTTCCAAAATCTATATCTCTTCCTATAAAGTTTCTATTTTGTTGCCCACCAGTTGTTATTAAAAAATCCTTAGCATACTCTTTTGCTTCTGTGATGTATGGTATGAAATCTCCTTCAAAAACTAAACTCTTTTCAGAACCTTTAGCCATTTCATAGGCATGACCTAAAAAACCAAATCCTGTAATATCTGTACAAGCTGTTATTGGATAATTTACAATCACTTCAGCAGCATACTTATTCAAAGTTATCATCTGTTTTACAGATTCATCTATTGCCTCTTTACTTGCAAGATTTACCTTAGAAGCTGTTGTAACTATCCCGGTTCCTAACTTTTTAGTACATATTAAAATATCTCCATTTTCACATCCATGATTTTTTAAAATTTTATCTGGATGAGCTATACCAGTTACTGAAAGTCCATATTTTACCTCTGGATCATGGATTGAGTGTCCTCCACTTAGAACAGCTCCTGCCTCCATTACCTTTTCAGCTCCACCTCTCAGTATCTCTCCTAGTATTTTTATATCCAACTTTTGTGGAAAACAAACTATATTCATAGCTGTTTTAGGTTGTCCACCCATAGCATACACATCACTTAGTGAATTTGCTGCAGCTATCTGTCCAAAAATATATGGATCATCTGTCATAGGAGTAAAAAAATCCAATGTTTGTATAATAGCTATATCTTCAGTCAGTTTATATACAGCGGCATCATCTGATTTTTCAAATCCTACTATTAAATTTTTATCCTCCACACTCGGAAGATTGTGTAATATCTCTGAAAGAACCTCTGGTCCTATTTTGCTTGCTCAACCACCTATTGAGCATCTATCTAAATGTAATTTTTCACTCATCTGCCTCACCTCACGCTACATCATTTTTACTATATCCACTAATACTCCCACAAGAAAATCTCTCTTCTCCTTCTCTTCCTCGTGGTAGATTACATCTGCCATAGCCTTTATATCCTCTTTTATATCCTCTTTAGTAGCTGAACTATATATAAACTCTAGCTCTCCTCTAAACTCTTGCATAAAATAATCATAAAGATTTCCTGCTACTAATCTCTTTCTCGTTGTGCCATTAAAACTATCATAGGCATCTAAAATTTTTGCTAACCTTGGTGTCATTTTTCCTCCAACTAATTTCCTCATTTTTACTCTTCTCATATATATTTTACTATATTTTTTTAAACAATTCTACCTTTACTCTAAATACTTTTACTGATCATAGCCCCATTTAAATTATCAGATTCCGATACTATCATTTTATTTACTCCTAATTCCTCCATTATAGTGATTAGTATTATTGTTCCAGCTATGATTACATCAGCTCTTTTCTCTTCTAAACCAACAATATGTTTTCTTTTTTCTACACTACACTCTAAGAAAAGTTTTAAATTCTCTCTTAACTCCTCTAGTCTAATTTCTGACATATGTACTTTAGAACTATCATAAACTCCCATCTGTTTTTGGACAGATATCTGTGTAGTAGCTGTCCCAGCCACTCCAACTAAAGTAAAATTTTTATTTTTCAAAAATTTTACTTCAGATATCATATCTTTTACCCACTCTCTACACTTCTCTATAGTATCATCTGTATAATTTTGAGTTGAAAAAAATCTCTCTGTTCCTCTTACTGCTCCTATATTTATACTTTTAACAAATTCGATTTCTCCCTTTTCTCCAAGAGTAAATTCCGTACTTCCACCACCTATATCTAGAACCAATATTCTCTCCTCAAAAACTATTGAGTTTCCTAGAAAATTCAGTTGAGCCTCCCTATCTCCAGATATACACTTTATATCTATACCTATCTCTTTTACTTGATTTAAAAATTCATCTCTATTCTTCGAATCTCTTGTCGCTGATGTAGCAAAAGCCACTAACTCTTTTACTCCATAGCTATCTGCTTTTTTCTTATATCTTTTTAAACACTCTACAGTCCTAGATATAGCTTCTTTTTTTAGATATCCATTTTTATTTACATCCTCTCCAAGTTTTACTATCTCTACATCTTTAGATATCTCTCTCTCAATTTTTATCTCTTCTCCCTGAAATACTTGAGCTAAAAATAGTCTACAAGAGTTTGTTCCTATATCTATTATTCCCTTTATATATCTAGGTGAAAAAAGGTTATTTACTTCTAAAATATACTTTATTTCAACACTATCTCTATAGACTTTCATTTCCTTTGAAAAAAGAATAAAATTAATTTTATCAAATGAGTTCTTTTTATCCTTTTTCATTATTTCTAATATAACTTCTTCTGGATAATAAATTGGATTGGGATCTAACCCATAACTCTTAAAAATATCCTTTATCTCTTCTATTCTATCTTCATCTATTCTATTTAATATTTTTGAAAGCTCCAATTCAAATATTATTCCCTTTGCAACTCCCTCACCGTGAGTCATACCTTTAAAATTGAAAAGTTTCTCAATACTATGACCATATGTATGACCAAGATTTAATAGTGCTCTATCACCTTTTTCAAACTCATCTCTCTCTACTATCTCTCTTTTTATATCACAAGATTTTGCTATCATCTCTATTAAATTATCACTATCCAATGAAATTATCTTCTCTCTTTTCACCTTTAAAAACTCAAAATACTCTTTATTCTCAATTATTAAAGAGTGCTTAATTACCTCTGCCATCCCAGAAGAGAACTGTTCCTTTGGTAAAGTACTTAAAAAGCTTGCATCTATAAAAACAGCCTTTGGTTGTTTGAATGCTCCTATTAAATTTTTCCCATATTGAGTATCTACCCCTGTCTTTCCACCTATACTAGCATCTACCTGAGCTAATAAAGAGGTAGGAATTTGAATAAAATCTATTCCCCTCATGTAAGTAGCTCCTACAAAGCCTCCTATATCACAAACTACTCCTCCCCCTAAAGAGATAATTAAGGATTTTCTTGAAAAGTTTTCCTTTGCCATATAGTCATATATTGTTGATAAAGTTTCTAGATTTTTAAAACTCTCACCCTCTGGTATAGTAAAAACTCTTATTCTTTCATCTTTTAACTCTTGTAATACTCTTTTAAAATATATATTTCCTATATCTTCATTTGACAATAGTAATATTTTATCATAATCACTTATATACTCTTTTAATTGCGATATTATATTTTTTCCTAATATTATTGGATATTCTCCACTAGAGGTTCTTATATCTATTCTTCTCATATTTATCTCCTATAACTTCAAAAATATTTTTACCAACTTTTATCTTACTCTATAATAATTATACTCAAAAAATTTTTTCTCTTCAATAGACAAAATTTTCATACTCTTGACACAATATTATGGCACTATAAATATATTGAAGAAATCTAAAAATAATGTATAATATATGTATGAATATAAAAAGGAGTGACTTAAAAGATGAATACTTTAAAAACTTTTTTCTTGATGGGAATTTTAACATTTATACTTTTAGTTATAGGAAATGCTATTGGGGGACATAATGGAGTGGTTATTGCTCTTATTATGGCTGGAATAATGAATTTTATCTCTTATTGGTTCAGTGATAAAATCGTTTTATCTATGTATGGAGCTCAACCTGTAGATAAAGATACTCATCTATATCAGCTTGTAGAAAAATTAGCTAAAACTTCGAATCTTCCTATGCCAAAGGTATATATTATAAATGAGCAACAGCCTAATGCCTTTGCAACTGGAAGAAATCCTAAAAACGCTGCTGTAGCTGTAACTAGAGGACTTATGGAATTAGTTGATGATTATGAGCTATCAGGAGTAATTGGACATGAATTAGGACACGTTCATAATAGAGATATACTAATTAGTACTGTAGCTGCCACAATGGCTGGAGCTATTGCTTTCCTTGCTAATATGGCTAAATGGGCTGCTATATTTGGAGGAAGCAATAGAGATGACGAAGATGGAGGAAGTAATCCTATTGCTCTAATAGGTATTGCTATATTTGCTCCAATAGCTGCTATGTTAGTACAAATGGCTATCTCTAGAACTAGAGAGTACAAGGCTGATAGATTTGGAGCAAAGGTTAGTGGAAATCCTCAATATCTTGCTAATGCTTTGAGAAAATTAGATATGTACAGTAAAAGAATTCCCATGTATAATGCTGCTCCAGCTACAGAGAATATGTTTATTGTAAGTCCTCTTGCTGGAAGTAAGATGGCTAATTTATTCAGTACGCATCCATCTACTGAAGATAGAATTAGAAAATTAGAAGAGATGAAATATGAATAGGAGGGTTTAATGAAAAGATTTTTTATTCTGATTTTTACGATTACAACTTTATTTTCAACTAAATTGATTGGAGCTGAAATTATTCCAGAATATTTTCTAATGGAAAGATTAATTATGCTTATGGATGTAGCTCCTACATATATATCTATTGATGGCAAACAAGAGTTAAAAGCTATGCAAATTGACAAAAAAACTATGGATATACTTGGAAATAACGAAAATCCATTTTATATCTATGACTCCAATGGTGAAAAAAAACTTGTAAGAGTTGGTGATTATTTCTTTTCTCCAACTACTCTATCTAGTATATATGTATTAGATAAGGAAAACTTCGAATTTAACTTTAGAAATAAAGCTTTACCTGAAGAAAAAATAGAAACTACTATTGAACATACTAGTGATAAAATAAATGCTGCCGATATTGATGAAGCAACTGTAAGTAGTGTTACAGAGAACTAATAATTGGAGGATCTTGTGAATTTTAAAACTCTTATTGATTCCTATAAAGAGATTGTATCCCAAGGCAAGATAAGTAATATTATCAGAGTTGTAAAAAAAGCTTTAGAAAGCTATGGAAGAGCTAACTCTGGGCTTTGGGTTACCTCACTTTGTTTCTATACAATTCTTTCTTTAGTTCCTATATTTGCTATCCTTTTTAGCTTGGGAACTTGGTTAGGAGTGGCTGATTATTTTTTAGTTAAATTAAGAGATTACTCTCCACTTAATGAAGAGTCTATTAATCTTTTGATTACCTTTGCTCAAAATTTCTTAGAAAATACAAGAACAGGTATCTTAGCAGGTATTGGATTTCTTTTCTTGGGTTGGACTTTGATATCTATGTTTTCTATTATAGAGAAAGCTTTTAATGATATTTGGAGAGTTGAAAAATCAAGAATGTTTCTTAGAAAGATTACAGATTATATATCTTTCTTTATTTTATTTCCTACTCTATTAGTTATATCAAGTGGAGTAGTTAAAATAATTGCAGATAAAGTTGGCCTTGAAAATATTGCTCTTAGTATATTAATTAAACTTATTCCTTTTTTAACTCTACTATTTTTCTTTACAACAATGTATATGTTGATTCCAAATACAAAAGTTAGATTTATTCCTGCACTCATTGCTGCAGTTTTTATCTCTCTATTTTTCTCTGGTTTTCAATCACTTTTTATTTTGTTACAGGGAATGGTTAATACTTACAATAAGATATATGGTAGCTTCTCTGTTATTTTTATATTTTTGTTTTGGTTAAAATTGATGTGGTTCTTTATAATTTTAGGAGCTCATCTTTGTTATTTTTTACAAAATAGAGAGCTTCATCTCTTTACTAAAAGTGTAGAAGATGTTAATTTTAAAATAAAGGAATATACTGCAGTTATCCTAATGAAAGAATTAGTAGAAAGATATCTAAACAGCCTTACTCCTCTTACTATCAATGAGATTATAAAAAAATATGGGATACCATATGAAGTTATTAAGTATATTTTAAATGTATTTATAGAGAATGAACTAGTTGGTGAAATTGGAGAAAAGGATGATAAATCCTATGTTATTATAAAAAATGTAGATGGAATATCTTTTAAAACAGTTTTCAAATCTCTTGAAAATTTTGGTGAAAGAATAAGTATTGAAAATAGTGAGGAAATTGAAAAGTTATTAGAATGTGTTAGAGATAAAAATTTTAAATTTTCTTTTAAAGAGTATATAGAAAAAAACTGAGGTTAACCTCAGTTTTTTAATATCCTATTCCAAATCCAAAACCTTTACTTTTTGTCGTTGAAGTGGTTACAGTATTAGTTTGTGTAACATTCCCACTTGAAGTAGTATTGGTTATACTATTACTATTTGTTGTTGTATCTATCTTTATATATTCTTTACCAGCCCCAAAATTAGTTTCATTATAAATCGCACTTGAAACTAAAACATCTAATATAAATGCTGTCTTTTCGGCTGCTGTTTTTTCTCGAGTGGGTTGATTTTCTGTATTAGAACATCCAAATAAAACAAAAATAGAAAAAGTCATAAAAAACCATTTTTTCATATAACACCTCTCATTTTAGTTTATTTGATACATTATACAACATTTTATACAATCAGTCAAATATTTTTTATTTTATTTATTTTGAAAATTTTTTTTATTTTTCTATGTCATATTCCCATGTTATTATTCCACCAAATTCATAAATATTCTTATAGCCTAATACAGCTAATTTACTTGCTGCTTGCTTACTTCTATATCCACTACGGCAATATATTAATATTAGTTGCTCTTTATCTGGAAGAGCCTCTATCTCTTCATGCCCTATATCTTCATTAGGAATATTAATAGCCCCTGGAATATGTCCACTGTTATACTCCCAATTTGTTCTTACATCTAATATAACATAATCTTTATTCTCTTCCATCATCTCTTTAGCTTTCTCTTGAGATATAATTTTATAAGCTAACTCTCTAACTTCAACATTTGAAACTGTATCTATCATAAAACACCTCTTTTTTAATCCTGATTTTTTTACTCAATTATTATATCATTTTCTTACTGAAATTTCAAGATTACAAACAAAAAGAGCCTACAGATTAGTAAGCTCTCTTAAATAATTTTTAATTATTAGTTTCAAGTGATTTATAACCTTTTAAAATACTCTCTTTTATCTCTAATTTCTCTTTAGCTTGTGGGAACTTTCCACCATAAATTGCAGTTTCAAATGCTCCATATAGTGGATTAGGGAATATTATAAATCTATCTCCAAACTCTTTTGATAACTCCTCAACTTTAGCATTTCTTTCATCTATTGATTTAGAAGAAAATAAATCAAAATCTGATAGGTTATCTCCAAATAACATAATTAATTGTGTATGATTTTTTACATACTCACGACGATTTACTTTCCCACTTTTATCATCTTTGTTTTTAAGTAATACACTATCATTTGCTTGAACAGGTATTCCTTCTGCTCTTAAATTTTCAATCGTTGCTTCTAATTGACTTTCAGTTCTATCTGAAATATAATATATCTTTACTCCATTTTTATCGGCAAATTGTAGAAATTCTTTTGCTCCAGAAACTGCTTTAGCCTTTTTCATATTTACCCATTCATCCCAAGACTTACTGTCATAACCTCTTCCTAGGATAATATTTTCAGCTTGATATGGACTATTATCTAATACAGTTTCATCTAAATCTAAAACTATTGAATAAGGTTTTGTATGAGGTGTTTTTAAATACTCTTTTAATCTTTGCGTTGCTACATTATATCCTTGAAGATATAGAGCTCTTGCTTCTCCAGAAGTTTGATACCAGTTAGTTGCCATCATGTTTTCTCTAGCTACTAATTCATCATAAGTAAGTGTTACTTTATCCTCTGACTTACTATACAGATTACTACATCCAGTCATACTTATAGCTGTAATAGCCACTGCTAATAGTGATAAGATTTTTTTATTTTTCATCAAATTCCTCCTATGATTTTGGCTTAATTTAATTATACATTAGTTGTATGAAAAACTCAATAATTTTATAGATCCATTTTAAATATTATTTTAAAATTATGTATATTACAATTTTTATTCTAATCCTTGATCTAATATCTTTACTATGATATAATAACTATACTATGTTAACTTTATTAATTAAATAACTAAAATTCAATAAATTTAGATAAAAAGGAGAATATCATTTTGAGGGAAAAATCTAAGGTTCCTGCTATAGATAAAGCAGATCAAATTTTTAATTATCTATACTATAAATATTCTGCTACACAAAGTTCAATTGCTAAGGATTTGAATCTTCCAAAAGCAACTGTAAACAGACTTTTAGAGGTTCTTACAGATTTAAGATATCTTAACTTTCAAGATAAAGAGTATACTTTAGGGGAGAAGTTTTATTTTTTTTCTAGTAGATATGAAAAATATACCCTTATAAAAAATATAACTCACCCTTATCTTGAAGAACTATCTTTAAAATTTAAAGAGACTTTTAAATTAAGTGTACTTGATAATGATAAAATTAGAAGTATAGCTACAGTAGAAAGTAGTGATTTGATAAAGGTATCAGTTGCAGAAAATGCTATATTTCCTCTTCATGCTGGAGCTGCAAGTAAGCTTCTCATTTGCCAATTAGGTGAGAGTAAACTTGATAAACTACTTGATAAAAATCTTCCTAAATATACAGAAAATACTATTACTGATAGGGAAAAATTAAAAAGTGAACTACTTAAAATTAATATCCAGAAAATATCATATGACAACATGGAACACTCTAAAAATATTAGAGCTGTAGCAGTTCCTATTTTAGATAAAAAAAATAGAATTATTGCTGCTATTAGTTGTCCATGTTTTGCTGATGATCTAACTGAAGAAAAAGCAAAGATATTGGTTAAAGAGATGCAAAAAACTTGTGAAGAAATCTCTAAAAGACTAGAATATTTTACAAATTAAAGGGTGGAGATATGTTATTAGAAAATACTGCAAAAAAGAAAAACGAAAATAACCGAGAATACATCTATCGAGTTATAAAAGAAAATATTATGACTCTTAATTTAAAACCTGGAGAGTGTATTAGTGAGGTAGAGCTTGGTAATCAACTCAATGTTAGCCGTACTCCTGTAAGAGAGGCTATTGTTAGACTTTCAGAGGAAAAGCTTATTGATGTTTTTCCACAAAAAGGATCCTTTGTTTCTAAAATAGATCTTAACTTGGTAGAGGAGGCTGTTTTCTTAAGAACTCTTTGCGAAAAAGAGATATTAAAAATAGCTTGTTCTGATAAAAATTCAAAAGAGTTAATTAGAGAGTTAGAGAAAAATCTTGCTTATCAAAAGATAATAATTGATTTTGAAGAAGATTTACATAAATTTTTTGATTTAGATAATGAGTTTCATTCCTTAATATTCTATTATTATAATAAAAAGAATGTTTGGAAGAGTGTCAAAAGATTAGCTACTCATTATGATAGATTAAGATTGATTGATGCTTTGGAAAAATTTAGTGCCTCTAAAACCTATGAACAACACTATAATATTATCAATATTATAAAGGAACATTCTTTTGGAGATATTGATCCACTTATTTCGGCACATTTATCAAAATTTAAACATGTTATAAATAAGTATTTAGAAAAATACCCAGAATATTTTAAATAACAAAAAGGGCTTTCGCCCTTTTTATTATTTTACAAATCCACCTACAGTTGGCAGATACATTGAAATAGCTGGAATATAAGTTACTAACATTAATACTATTATTATTACTACATAATATTTTATTAGTTGTCCCATAACATCTTCTATTTTTAAATTTCCAACTTTTACTCCCACAAATAGAGTATTTCCAACTGGTGGTGTAATATTTCCTATACATAAGTTGAATACTATGATTATTCCAAATTGAACAGCACTCATTCCAAAAGATTGAACTATTGGCAGGAATATCGGAGTAAATATTAGGATTGCTGGAGTAACATCCATAAACGTTCCTATAAATAATAATAATAAGTTCATTAATAAAAGAATTAAAAATTTGTTATCTGTTAATCCTAAAATCAAGTTTGAGATAGCTTGAGGTACTCCAGTAAATGCCATTACCCAAGACATAATTGTTGATACACCTATTAAGAATACTATTATTCCTGTCATTTTAGCACTTTCTGCAAATATATCTATTAATCCTTTTATACTTATAGTTCTATAAAATATCATTGAAAGAATTAAAGTATACACCACAGCTACTATTGATCCCTCTGTTGGAGTAAATATTCCTTTAATTATCCCTCCTATAACTATAACAATCAATGCTAATGATGGTAGTGCATCTATAAAAGTAACTAAAACAACTTTTAATTTAAAATTATTTGTTCCCTTCATTCCTCTTACTTTACATAAATATAAAGTGAGAGCCATACATCCTATTCCCCATAAAATTCCTGGAATATATCCTGCCATAAATAAAGCAGCTACTGAAGTTCCTCCACTTACTAACGAATATACTATAAGTGAGTTAGATGGCGGTATTAATAATCCTGTTGGAGCTGAAGCAATATTTACTGTTGCTCCTAACTTCTTATCATAACCTTGCTCCTCTTCCATAGGAAGTAAAATTCCTCCCATAGCAGCACAAGCAGCTGTGGCTGATCCAGAGATTGCACCAAACATCATATTTGCTAAAACATTTGTTTGCATTAGTGACCCTGGTATTTTTCCAGTTAACGACTGAGCAAAAGCAACTAATTTTTTTGCTATTCCACCTTGATTCATTATATTTCCTGCAAGTATAAAAAATGGAATAGCTATTAAAGTAAAGTTAGAAATTCCTGAGAATATTCTTTGTGCTCCTGTTACCAATGTATTATCAAAAGCTAATGATGGTAATATTGCTAAGATTGAAGATAGTCCTATACTAATAGCAATAGGAAATCCTAATAATAAAGTTATTACTAAAACTGAAAACATTATTAATGCTGTTGTAAGTACCATTCCTATGCCTCCTTTTTAATCTCTTTTAACAGATCTACAATATTTAAAACAGAATATATTGAAATAATTACTCCACAAGTTGGAAGTACAGAATATATATACCCCATTGAAACTCTAAGAGCTGGAGACATTTGAGTCATTGTTAATGTAGTTATTGTCTTTCCACCACAAACTAATACTCCAAATGCAAACAATAAAACTACTAGCTCAGATAAAATAGCAACATTTAATTGAATTTTTTTAGAATATCTTTCAATAAAGAAAACCATACGCATATGATCTCTTTTTCCAAATACATATGATGCCGCAAACATTGACATCCAAGCAAAAGAGTAAGATATTAACTCTTCAGATACTGTACTCGGATCTTTTAATACATATCTTGAAGTAATTTGATAAGTTCCTACTATTGTCATAAATATAAATAGTGCTACACATATTCCAATAATAGTTTTATCAAAAATATCCCTTATTTTATTCATTAGTTATTTCCCCCTTTTTTTATTTGTCTTCCTATCTCTTGAATTTTATCATATATAGGTTTTAATTTAGGAGTTGCCTCTAATACTTCTCCATGAAGAGGTAATACTTTTTCCTTAAATAAAGCTACTTCTGGATATATAAATTGAACATTCATCTCATTTTGAGCTTGTACTTTTGATTTTTCAACTGATTCTGTCCAAGCTTCTCTTTGGACTTTAGATATTAATCTAAATCCTTCATTAAAAATTTCTCTCTCTTCAGCTGAAAGTCCATTTAAAAATTTTAAATTTCCAATTAAGATATCCGGAACCATTTGATGCATATTATATGAATAGAATTTAGCTACTTCTCCATGTTTATTACTTGTGATAGCTAACTCGTTATTCTCAGCTCCGTCAATTACTCCCTGTTGTAATGCTGTATAAACTTCTCCAAATCCCATTGGAGTTGCTGCCCCTCCAAATAACTCCATCATTCTTATATTTGAAGCACTTTGTTGAACTCTAATTTTTAAACCTTTTAAATCATCAGGTGTATTAATAGGTTTTTTAACCGTATAAAAGTTTCTAGTTCCCGCATCTAACCAAGTAACAGCTTCAAATCCTGATTTCTCAGTAGATGTAAATATAGGTTCTATTAATTCAGCATTATCCATTACAGCGTGATAATGTTCTGGACTATCAAAAAGATATGGTAAGTTAAAAATTTGATATATATTATCAAAACTCTCTAAAATAGCATTACTTGCTACAGCAAAATCTATTGCTCCTGTCTGTGTTAACTCTACTGTATTTACTTGTGAACCTAGTAATTCGTTAGGAAATACTTGAACATCATATTTATCTCCTAATTTACTCTCTATAAACTCTTCAAAAGCTAATAATCCTATATTTGTAGGATGATCTTGAGCTTGGTTATGAGAAATTCTTATTATTCTTTTACTTTCTCCTTTTCCACAAGCACCTAACAAAAATAAATACCCTATTATCAATAATAGATTTAAAAATTTTTTCATCTTTCCTCCTCTATTCTCCTAAATATTTTTTTAAAGTATTTATAACAGCATCTTTTCCAGCTAA
>JAHLFN010000005.1 GCA_018883725.1 Candidatus Fusobacterium pullicola
AGTATATTTGATTTATGCGAAATTATGTTACCAGTAGTTGAATAGAAAGGGAGCCTTCAACAAAAATGTTGAAAACTCCCTCTATTTGGCTATTTTTATTTTTTGTAAAAACTCATAGCTGAGTAGTTACATAATCTTTAAACTATTTTGTTTTATATTTTCCTTCTAATGTAGCACTATCTAAGATATGCCCTTTCATCTCTTTATATAACTCATTTAAATAGTATCCACTTTTTAATTTTACCTCTTTATCTAGAGCATATATAGTTATCTTGTATGTATGCTCTTTATCTGGAGGAGCTGGTCCACCAAAATGTGAAGCCTCTGCTTTACTTAATCCTCCCATTGAAGATACCCAGCTATTAACCCCTTGAATTATCTCCTTATTAGTTAAACTAGCATTCTCATCTAACTTTGTTAAATTTCCAGGAATAATAGTTGTCCAGTGTATCCATGAAAATCCAGTTACTGGTATAGCATCATAATCTTCCATTACTAATGCAAAACTTTTTGTTCCCTTAGGTACATCTTTCCACTCTAGTGGTAATGAAAGTGATGGCATTCCTTTTATATTTTCTGTTCCATATTGTCCATATTTTTCTTTTATATACCCGTTTTCTATTCCAGAACTTTTAAGCTCAAATCCAAAAGCTGATACACCTAAAATAAATAATCCTGCTAATAAGCTCTTTTTCATAAACTTATACCTCCTATATTTTTTTTATAGGATAACATATTATTTTTACTTTGTTAATAACTTACTATTTTGTAAGTATCCTATCCCCAGTTCTTGAAATTTTGCTAAAACTGGAATCAGACTCCAGCCAAACTCAGTTAATTTATACTCTGTATGCTTAGGATAAACATCATACTCTATCTTTTCAAGTACTCCATACTCCAATAGCTCATTTATATGTTGAATTAACATTTTTTCATTACAGTTAAGTATATCTTTTTTTAAATCAGTTAATCTCTGGTTTCCAAGTCTGCTTCTCCATACTATCATAGGTGCCCATTTACCTCTTAATATATGAAAAATTGCCTCTAATGGACAAGTTATCTCTCTCACAAATTCCTCCTTATAAAATGAGGAAGCAATATTTTTAGTGCTTCCTCATTAACGTAATACTAATAATTTGTAGGCCATCATAAGTGTAATAATCAATAACATCTCTAATGAATAATTTTCCACTTTTATCCCCCTGTATAATTTTTTATTTTCTTTTAAACTTTTTTTCAATTTTTTAAGTCAAAAGAATATAAGGATAATTGTATTATATCATAATTACCCATATATTTAAATAGTTTTTTTAATTCTTAGGTGATACTGTGAAACTTAATTTGTTTATCTTGCTAATATTAGCAAGCTCTATAACATTTTCAGCCTCAAAAAGTGCTTATGATTATGAGGTTGTTGAAAAAAAAGGTGTTTTATACCTAAAAAAAGATAATTCTCCTTTTACAGGGAAAGTTATTTTAAAAAAAGATCGTAATTTTTATGTTAATGGAAAACCTCAGGGAAAATGGCTTACTTTTTACTCTAATGGTAATTTAAAGTCTATTGAAAATTGGAAAAATGGAAAGCTTTTTGGAAAATATGTTCTTTACCAAGAGAATGGAATAAAAATTTTTGAAACTACCTACCTTAATGGAAAAGATAATGGAGACTATTTTCTTTACCATGAAAATGGACAATTACAAGTACAGGGAAGATTTAAAAATGGTATTCCAAAAGGAACTTGGAAATATTATAACCAAAAGGGAAAATTAGTTGGTAAAGCTATCTATCCTGAAGATTAGTTATACTATATTTTGAGGAAAATTTACAACTTTTATAAGGAGGCCTTCATATGAAGCTCATATTAAAAAAAATACTAAATACTTCTGTTCTTGCTTCACCAAAAAAAGCATTTCAGTTGTGTAAAATAATTGCAAAAAGAGTAAAGTTAGGTAAAAGTATTAATATTGATTTTTTAGGAATTCAAGCTACAACACTTTCATTCCTTTACATAGTTTTTAGTAACGTTGCCAAAGAGTGTAACAAAAGTGCTAAGGAATTAAAAGCTCTTATCTCTATTTCAAATGCTTCTTATAATCTGATTGAAGAGATGAAATATTTGAGAGATAATTATAAAAAACTTAGCTTACAATTCTCAGCTATTGAGTATGATTACTCCTAATTTTAGCCCTCAAACTCTAATTAATATAAAAAAGTAGAGAGGATAGATTACAATTAATTTGTAACTTCCTCTCTGCTTTTTTATAACTCTATTCCTTTTTTTAATAACTCCTCTTTTAATTTATTCTTTTCTCTCAAATGAATTATTTTTATTCCCATTTTTTGAGCTGCCTCTACATTAGCTTGAGTATCATCTATAAACAGAGTCTCTTCTGGTATTAAGTTATATTTCTTTAAAATACTCTCATATATCTCTTTTTCCGGTTTTAATAACTTAACCTCGTATGATATAACCCCACCTTTAAAATAATTACTAAAATTGCATTTTTTTGCTATCTCTAAAAAAGATTCTCTATGAAAATTTGAAAGAATATACAAGTTATATTTTTTCTTTAACTCTTCTAAAAGATTTAAATTTGTTTCTAATGGAAAAAGTACATCTTGAATATTATTCTTCAATAATCTTCTAAGGCTCTCTATCTCATCTGGCAATTTTTGTGAAAATATCTCAAAAGCTTCATCATACTCAAGAGTTCCCCTATCTAAAGCTAACCACTCTTTACTCTTAAAAACTACCTCATAAAATTTTTCACGATTTTTCTCTTTCACATATTTCTCTATAAAGCTCTCTGGCTCATATGAGATTAGCACATTTCCTAAATCAAAAATAATATTTTTTATCATTTCTCTATCTCCTCCATATTTTAATAGCAAAAAAGCTGTCACAATTTTTGTAACAGCCTTTTTAATTATTATTTTCCTAACTCTGGCATAGTTTGAGCTAAAATATCATCTATATTTTTTACTAACTCAGCTTGAGCTTCTAAGAAAGCATCTACATCTCCAGATATCTCTATAGTTTCCATTATATCTCCTTGAGCTATGCTATCAACTACTTTTTGATCCTCTTCAGATATAACTTCTCCAAATATAGTATGCTTATAGTTTAACCACTCTGTTGGTACATGAGTTATAAAGAATTGTGATCCATTTGTATTTGGTCCTGCATTAGCCATAGCTAATAGTCCTTTTCTATCAAATACTACCTCTTTTTTAAATTCATCACCAAATTGGTATCCAGGTCCACCAGCACCTGTTCCTGTAGGGTCTCCCCCTTGAATCATAAAGTCTGATATTACTCTATGAAATTTTAATCCATTGTAATATCCTCTTTTTGCTAAGTGTACAAAGTTAGTAACTGTCATTGGTGCTACTTCTGGAAATAATTTTAAATTTATATCCCCCTTAGCAGTTTTTATTTTAGCGTTTAATACTATATTTTCCACCTGTTTTCCCTCCTTAATATCTAACGGTTTACCTGCTCTTTTATGAGCTTGGTAATAAAATCCTCCAGCTATAATAAGCAAAAGAATAACTATTTTTAAAATTTTCATAGTTCCTCCATATTTTAGCATATTTTTTTATTTTTTCATAGCTTGATTATAGGTATTTAACATCTCATCCTTAGATATAGTTCCATATATCTCATAAGCCCACTCAGAATCTAATTTCTTTTTTAATTCATCAATATTTTTTTGAACTCTTAAAACTTTTTCTTCTAGAGCTCTATACTCCTCCCTCACAGGTTGAAGTTTATATATACACTCTATCTGCTCCTCTTCTTGAATAGCATTTTTTAAATCCATAGCTAATTTATCCTCTTTATCTAGAACCTTATTTACTTTATCTAAGAGATTATACTTTGTATTTTCCATCTGCTTTTTTTCATATTCGAAAAGTTTTTTTACAACTTCTGCTCCTGATTCACCTTTAATTTCTTCTCTTATCTTTATTTGAGAGTTAATAAAATCTTCAGTAAATCCATTTTCTTTCATAATATCATAGATATATTTTTTTATATTTTCAAATTTTTCTTTATCTATCTCTTCATCTTCAGCTAGTTCTATCTTCAGTCCTTTATAGAGTTTTTCATATTTAGGTACTACTTCATTTTGTAGTATCTCTAAAGCTGAAATCTCATCATTTCTTTTTAACTCTTCCATTCTTTTATTTATTTTTACAAAAACTTGAAGTATTACTTCTTTAGAAAATTTTAAAATCTCATTACACTCTTTTCTTTCCATTTCTCTCTCCATAATATTGATAGAAGTGGCACTCAATTCCACCATTATATAATTTTCTATTTTTTGTAGCTTTCTTTCCAAAAGCTTTCTCAAAGCCTTTATGAGAGGTGATTACATAATACGACCATTTTGGTATTCTCATTCTACATATATCCCCTAATAAGCCATACAATCTCTCTACTGCCTCCTCATCAAGAAGTCTATCTCCATATGGTGGGTTAGTTATTAAAGCTCCATACTCCTCATTTCTCTCCATATCTAAAAAGTTTTGACACTCTAAATGGATATCATCTTCTACTCCAGCTTTAACTATATTCTTTCTAGCTATCTCTATAGTATCAGCATCTATATCTGAACCATATATTTTTACCTCTTTTTCATAATTTTCCATTGAAAAAGCTTCATCTCTCACATCTACCCAATCATTCTCTGGAATCAATTTCCAGTCTTCAGAGGCAAAATTTCTATTTGCTCCAGGAGCTATATTTCTAGCTATCATAGCAGCCTCTATTAAAAGAGTTCCTGTTCCACACATAGGGTCTACTAGTGGTAATTCTCCCCCATTCCATCTAGAAAGTAGTACAAGAGCTGCCGCCATAGTCTCTTTTATAGGAGCTTCATTTTTTATAGCTCTATATCCTCTCTTATGAAGAGGTTCACCACTTGTGTCAATCATTACTAGAAAAATATCATTGTGAGCTTGAATTTTTATAGCAAATTTTGCTCCATCTTCATAAAAATAGCTCTTTCCATATTTCTCTTTCATTTTCTCAACTATTGCTTTTTTTGTAATTTTTTGTATATCTGATTTAGAGAATAACTTAGATTTTACAGAACTTACCCAGCTTACTGGAAACTCCCCATTTTCCTCTATAATATCTCCCCATGGAAGCCTTTTTATATTGTTAAATAGTTCATCAAAGGTAAGTGCTTTAAACTCTCCCATCTTAATAAAAACTCTATCTGCACATCTAAGGTGTATGTTAGCTTTAGCTATATCTCTCAATGTTCCATCGAACTCTACTCTTCCATTGAAAGCTTTTACATTCTCAAAATCTAAAGCTATACATTCATCTCTCACTATACTCTCTACTCCCATAGTAGTAGATGCTATTAAAGTTACCTTATTTATCATCAGTTATTAACTCCTCTTTTTTATTTAAAATTTTTGTACAAATTAATTTTATCATTCCAAATACTGGTACTCCAAAAAACATTCCCACTGGTCCAAATAGGCTACCTCCTATAAGTATAGAAACAACTACCCAAAAAATTCTCATTCCTACTGTTTCACTTACAATTTTTGGACCTATTACCCATCCATCAACAGCTTGAGCTACTAAAATAGCTATTCCTAAAAATATCAATTTAAAAGGTTCTGCTAATCCAACTAATAGAATAGCAATACTTCCAGCTACAATAGATCCAACATATGGAATCATATTTCCCATTCCTATCATCATTCCACTTAAAAGAGCGTATGGAGTACCTGTTACAAACATTACTAAAAATGTTATTATCCCTACTGCAATCGATACTATAATTCTTCCCCATACAAATTTTAATAAAATCTCTCTTGATTCTCCTAAGAATCCCATTATTCCTTTAGCTTTTTCCTTAGTAAAAATTAGTGACAGAATATTACTAATAAATTTTATAAAATACTCCTTATCTATAAGTATTAAAAAAGCTAAGAAAAATCCTATAACAAATTTAGTTAGAGCTATTCCCCACCACATAATATTCCATAAAACTGATATTCCAAAATTTTGAAAATATCTCATATTTTCCTTTATAAAATTTGTAATACTTGTTTTTATCTCAGTATCACCTAATAATAGTAGCCCTTTTGATTTTAAAAACTCTATCAGTTCACTTGTATATTTCTCTAATTGTACCTGCATTACTGGAAGTTTTCCATATAGATCTTTAATACTCTCTATAACTTGTGGAGCTATAATAGCTATAAAAATTCCTATTAAACTAAATACTAAAAGTATTGTCACTATCACAGCAACAACTCTTTTCATTTTAAATTTTTTTTCGATTATACTCACTATTGGCTCTAAGAATATAGTTATAAAGAAAGCATGAATTACTGGCACTAGATATCCTATATATTTGCTATATAATTCATGAAACGTGTCATATTGCTGTAAAAAACTCTGGATAACTATTAAAATTACTCCAATACTTATTATTTTTATTCCTTTTGCTTTTATCATAATTTACCCTACCTTATAATATAGTCTAATTCTTCATCACTATTTGTTTTCTGCCCTACAATTTTTATTAAAAGTCTATCAGGAATTCCTATTATAACCTCACCCGGTGAACTTATCCACCCTCTTTTTACATTTATCTTTCTTGGTGAGTTTGAACTAGTTACCCTTACCATATTATCTTTTAATTTAACATTAACTCCACCTAATACTGTATCTACAAATATATCTTTTTCCTCTTTCTGTAATGGGTACACATATTTTAAATTTCCATCTACATAAATCTCTACTTTTGAAGGTTTTTCATCACCAAGCTCCATAACTTTAATTCCTAAAAAGTAAAAAAATAGTATAAAAAATAGATATATTATTAAGTCCCCTATTCTAAAATACTTTCTTTTTTTCATAGGCTAGTTTAAAGATATTCCTATCTTCTCTCCCATATATACCTTTGTTTCTATTCCTTTTTTAGTATTTTCTAATAGATCCTCATCTATCTTTACTTTTCCCCTTTCAAAAACAAGAACACATGTTGAGCCTCCAAAGTAAAAATATCCCTTCTCTTCACCTTTCTTTACATAACTATTCGATTTATAACTTTGTTTTATTCCACCTACCATAGTAGCTCCTACTTCAAACATAGCTATATCTCCAAATTTTTCTGTTTTTAAAATTGAATACTCTCTTTTGTTTTCACATAAAATTCTAAAATTTTTCTTTATAGCATAAGTTGATACAGAATAGTATACTCCATCTATTAATTTACTCTCACTTATTTCACCATCTGCTGGAAAGTGAAATCTATGATAATCTATAGGAGCAAGTCTTATTATCATAAAGACTCCATTTTTATACTTATTTGCTAACTTTTTATCCGCAAAAAATTCTTCAAGAGTAAATTTATCCCCTTTTATATAAAACTCTTTTTCCCTATCTAAATTTTCAAAGGCTAAAATTTTTCCATCTGCTGGTGAAGCCAAAACATTTTCTCTATAATCTACAGTTCTAGCCCCTTCTTTTAACTCTCTATAGAAAAAATCATTAAAAGATTTAAACTCTTCAACTCTTTTTTTAGCTTCTGCTATATTGATATCAGCTTGCTCTATAAAGCTAGGTATTTTTTTTACTGATTCTGGTTTATCCATTTTTTTTCCATAATATTCAGTTAAAAACTTCTTTTTTACCACCAAATTTAGTGGTAACTCTCCTAGAGGATTATAATACAAAAATTTAAGATACTTCTCTCCGGGAACTTTTTCTACTTTTATCTCTCCTGTTTTTCTCTCTATATACTCTATTTTTTTGAACTCCATTATTCCACCTTTCTTTTATTTTTTTTGAGATTTTTCTATTTTTAGTGTATAATATCTATAGCTACAACTTAATCATTAAGGAGGACAATATGAAAAAAATCGCTCTTATAGCGCATGACAACATGAAAAATGATCTTGTTGAATTTAGCAAAAAACATGCTGATTTTTTCAAAAAATATCCATTAGTTGCTACAGGTACTACTGGAAAAAGGATTGCTGAGGCAACTGGATTAGAAATTCACAGATACCAATCTGGTCCAATTGGTGGGGATCAACAAATCGGAGCAGATATCGCTATGAATGAGATTGAAGCAGTATTTTTCTTTAGAGATCCACTTACTGCCCAACCTCATGAACCAGATATATCAGCTCTTATCAGACTTGCTGATGTTCATAAAATTCCTATTGCAACTAATCAATCTACTGCTGAATTATTGGTTTCAGCTTTAAAATTGAAGTAATTTATATAAGAGTAACAGTTCTGTTACTCTTATTTTTCTATTTCAGCTTTTATTCCTTTTATTAAATTATACTTTAATTCTATTAAGTCAGATGATAGATCTACCTTATAATTATGTGGATTTTCTAGTCTTTTTCTTTCAACAGATACCTTCTCAAGACTATCTAAATAATATCTTTGTGATGACATTATATCAAATAATTTTTCGTACTCTGTCATTACAATCTCTCCATTTATAACATAATCTCTTGTCAATTTCTTTACAGTATACTCGCCCTTTTTTAAGGTACTTGATTTAAACTCGTATTTTTCATCTCTTATAGTGAGAGTTTCTCCTTTTATTAATAGCTCTTTATCCATATCGTTATTTACAAGAGTTATTAAATCAGCATAAGCAAGCTCATTTTTATCATAAATTCTATATACTTCTTTAAATCCCGGATTAGATATTTTTACGATATCTTCTGAAAGTTTGATTACTGGATTTTCATCTATTTGAACAATTTTATAAACCCCTCCAAAACAAGGATTAGATTTACTTACAGCTATCTCATCTCCCACTCCATAAAGATCTGCACATGCCCCCTGCTCTCTTAAAGAACGAATAAGCTCCTCATTTAAAGAGTTAGTTAAAACAATTTTAGCTTTTTTTAAACCTGCCTCATCTAATAGTACTCTACATTTCTTCGATAGATATGCTAAGTCTCCAGAATCTATTCTCACTCCATACATTCCCTCATAGGAATCATCTATTCCACAATTTTTAAATGCTTCTATAGCATTTTTTATCCCCATTCCTAATGTATTGTATGTATCTATTAATAAAATAAGACTATTTTTTCCACGATTTTTTCTATGTTTTATAAAAGTTTCAAAAGCTGTTCTTTCTGCATTACTTCCTACTCCAAAAGTTTGTACATATGAATGTGCCATAGTTCCTACACTAGGTATACCATATTTATATTCAGTCATAAGATTAGAGTGATTTACACATCCACCTATTACTGCTGCTTTATTTCCAGCTACAGCACTATCAAATCCATGAGCTCTTCTACTTCCAAAAGATGATACAGCTATTGGATAAGCAGCTCTTGTAACTCTTGATGCTTTTGTTGCTATTGCCATTTGCATATTAATTATATTCAATATTGGTGTCTCTAATATTTTAGCTTGAATTAATGGAGCTTTTACAGTAAGAACTGGCTCATTTGGATATGCTATCTCTCCATCTCTCATAGCTAATATATCTCCAGTAAACTTTAATTTTGAAAGATATTCAACTAGATGTTCTTCCTCTAAGATTTCAGAAAAATACATTCTTTTCTCTTCTTCAGATGTACTATTTAAAATTTCAATTAAATTAATTACCTCTTGTACTCCTGCTACAACAGCAAAACCTCCATCTTGCGTCTTTCTAAAATATACATCAAATACTGCTATTCTCTCTTGCATATTTTCCATTAAAAAGATGTCGCTCTCTGTGTACTGATATCTATCTGAATTAATAACTCTAGCAAAATCTGTTAGTACTCTTGATTTATTCATTTCTTCCACTCCTCATACCTCATATTGATATATCCATATAATTATAGCATTATTTTTCTTTTTTTACTACAAAACATCTTCTTTTTTCAAAAAAATAATGTTATCATATTCTAAGTAAAAATATTTTTAGAGGTGAAATTATGAGAGCAGTTGTACAAAGAGTTAAATATTCAAGTGTTACAGTAAATGGAGAAATCGTTGGAAAAATAGATAAAGGACTTTTAGTTCTACTAGGAGTAACTCATACAGATAGTGAAAAAGAGATTAATTGGCTAGCTAAAAAAATAAAGGATCTAAGAATTTTTGAAGATCAAGATGGAAAAATGAATCTTGGACTAGAAGAGATTAATGGGGAACTTCTTATTATATCTCAGTTCACTCTATATGGTGATTGTATCAAAGGACGTCGTCCCGGATTTGTTGATGCTGCTAAACCAGATTTAGCTAAACCATTATATGAGAAGTTTTTAGAAAAATGTAGAAGTTTTGGAATAAAAACAGAAGCTGGAATATTTGGAGCAGATATGAAAGTTGAGCTTTTAAATGATGGTCCAGTAACTCTTATCATTGATACTAAAGATGTAGCTAATTTAAAATAAAAATTTAGTAACTGCTTAGCCACTTTTTTAATGGCTAAACAGTTACTTCCTACCTACCAAATGTAATTAGCTGCCTCTGTAAATCCAGATGAAGTTGAGAAATATTTAGCATCTATTGGCTTTCCATCTCTCAATAAAACTTTTCCTGAAGTTGCTTCTATAGCTTTTATAGAACTCTTGTTCTCCTTGGCATTATTATATACCTGACTTTCAGTTGTATCTTTTACATGAAATCCATCTTTTTTATATTTATTTTTTAAATAATCACTTAGTGCATAAGTTCTAGCTGCTACAGCCTGTGCTTTTAGTGCTTCTATACCAAAACTCTCTGGCATCTCACTAGGAACAACTTGTTTTAAGTAATCCTCTATCTTTACCTTGTTTATAACTCTTATTTTTTTTGAATTAGTCGTTGATGGCTTAATAATCATATCTCCTCTGTATCTAGGTGTAGTTGTATGTCCCTTTTTAAGCCCTTCTAAAGTTATATAATACCCATGAGCTGTTATTTCCAAAGGATTTACTGTTTTTACTCTGTGTTTTCCATCGACACTTACCCAAAGTCTATCTCCATTATTTACTATTACAATTTTTTGTTTAGCTGGTACATCTATTTTAAATCCAGCTCCATCTATTCTTATTTTATTATTACTATAAAGTGTAATTTTACTATGATCTAAAGAGTTATTGGTAGTTATTCCTACATTTATTGTTTTTTCGACACCTTTAATAGAATACATATCCTTTAATTGAGAGTTGGGATAGTGTCTTGATAGTATCTCCTTATATGTATATCCATGGTTCTTAGATAGATCAAAAGCTGTATACTGTCCCATCCCTACTCCATGTCCATATCCTCCACCATAGATATTTGCTCTTCCACCTGTATATTCAATTGCAAAATATCCTGATGGTAAAAGAGAAATATTTCTACTCACTGGAGCATCCTGATACTTTCTATTTCCCCCTCTAGCTCCATACATTACTATATCGCCACTACTCTTTGTTGTAGTCTTTGTAAGAGAGAATAGCTTTCTAATATTTAATTCTTTTGCTACTAAATATTTGTTACTGCTTGTTGTTACAAGTAGATAAGTTACTACTCCTGATTTTCCTCTTCCTGCTACCTCTACATTTACTATCTTTCCAACACTACTCTCTGTTATCTTCAAAGATTTCCACTGTCCATTAGATAAAGTCAAAACTTCAGCTGGTCTTCCTCTATAAACTGATGGTAAATTATTTTTTATAGCATTAAAAAACTCATCTTTATCTAATCCTATTTTCCATCTCCAATATGGAGAGTTATCTCCATATCCTCTTACATCTAAATCCTTATAGAACTTTAAAGCTTTTTTCTCCTCTACTCCCTCAAAAAAATCATATCCATGTTTTTTTAAAGTATCATTTCTAGCTATAAGATAATCTACACTCTTTCCTTTAAAACTATTTGGAATTGGTAAACCTCTTTTCTTAAAAAAGCTACTATCTAACGTATAATCTCCACTCTCTACTCTACTCTTCTCAACCTTATAAGGTACTCCACCTACCTCACGATAAGTTTCAGTAGAACTACAACCTGCCAAAGCTATCCCAATAACTATTGTAGCTGATAATTGTTTTAAAATTTTCATATATCTTCCTTTCAAATTAATCTAAAATTATTCCATTATTCGTTATATACTCTCTTACTTTCTCAAGCTCCTCTTGAGTATCAACCCCTATTATCTTATAAGGTGTTTCTATGACCTTTATTCTATATCCATTTTCTAAAGCTCTTAGCTGTTCTAATGACTCTGATAACTCCAATGGTGTAGGTTCCATTTTAGCATACTCTATTACAAACTCTCTTTTATAACCATATATTCCTACATGTTTATAATAATTTTGTATATCCAATTTTCTTGGATATGGAATTATACTTCTTGAGAAATATATTGCATATCCTCTTTTATCAGTAATTACTTTAACATAATTTGGATTTTCAATCTCCTCCATACTATCTATCTTATACTTTAAAGTACTCATAGCTATAGTTTCATCTTTAAAAGAATCTATTAAAGAGTTTATCATTTCTGGCTCTATAAGTGGTTCATCCCCTTGAACATTTATTATTACATCATAATCTCCATATTTTTCACAAACTTCTGCTATTCTACTAGTTCCATTCTCATGCTCTTTACTAGTAAGTACAACCTTTCCTCCAAATCTTTCTACCTCTTCATAAATTCTCATATCATCTGTTGCTACTACTACCTCATCTAATTTAGAAAGTTTTGCTCTCTTATATACCCACTCTATCATAGTGTGTCCACAAATATCCTTTAGTGGTTTTCCCTCTAATCTTGTTGATGCATATCTTGATGGTATTACTCCTAAAAATTTCATTTTACATCCTCCTTAAAATCAAGTACAATATATGGTATAATTATACCAAATATCTTTTAATATTAAAATAGAAAGGAAAAAAATATGAAAATTTATTTTGTTAGACATGGTGAAACAGTTTGGAATACTTTAAGAATTTTTCAAGGCTCTTCTAATTCTCCACTTACTGAAACAGGAAGAGAGCAAGCTAAAAGATTAGGAGAAAAGCTAAAAGATACTAAATTTACTAAATTCTATTCCTCTCCTCTTGGTAGAACTATTGAAACATCTGAGTTGATAATTGGGGATAGAGATATAAATATTGAGTATATAGAGGAGTTTAAAGAGATTTCAGTTGGTGATATGGAAGGAGTCCCTAGAGAAAAATTTGAAGGTGAATACCCTGAACAGTTCTATAATTTTTTCCATAATCCTAAAGAGTATGATCCTACACCTTATAACGGAGAGAGTTTTATACAACTTATAGAGAGAGTTGAAAGAGGTTTAAAAAAAATAATTGATAGACATCATAAAGATGATACAGTTATTGTTGTTACCCATGGAATGACTTTAAAGGGAATTTTTAAAGTTATAAAAAATATTAGTTTAGAAGAGTTAGGCAAAGTTGAAGTACCTAAGAATACTAGTCTGTCTATTGTTAATTATGAAGATGGCAATTATAGTGTTGAGGTTTTCTCTGATATCTCTCATCTGGAAGGGATGAATTAATTATGAAAGCTATTACTTTAGTTTTTAATTCTTTTTCAGATTCTTTTAAAGTTATTAAAGATGCTGGATTAAAAAAATTTTACTTTCTTCCTGGAATCATCAGTATGTTTCTTTTTGGTGGTTTCATATATTTAGGAGAGTATCTATCTCTCAATTTAGCCTCTGCTCTAGAAAACTTTTTTAAATTACAAGAGTATGGATCAATTTTATATATTTTTATTAAAATATTAGTTTGGATATGCACTGTATTTTTCTATTATCTTGTGTATAAATCTTTACTTTTAGTAATTATATCTCCTATATTAGGTTATGTTTCTGAAAGAGTTGAAACTCATCTTACTGGAAAAAAATTTGACTTTACGTTTAAGGATAACTTAAGATTTTTAATAAGAGGAATTGATATTGGACTTAAAAGCTTTTTTAAACAGATGGTTGGAACATGTGTAGTTATGTTATTAGGATTTATTTTTCCAATAAATCTCTCTATTCCATTACTTATTTTTATTATTCAAGGATATTTTACTGGATTTTCATTTATGGACTACACTCTTGAAAGATACAATCTTTCACCAAAGGAAAGTCTCGATTTCTTAAAAAAACAAAGAGTTTATGCAGCACTTTGTGGTGGAATTTTCACATTACTATTTTTTATACCAGTAGTTGGAATTTTTATCGCTCCACTTATAACTTGTGTTGCTACAACTATGATTACACTAGAGCTTTTAAAAGAACATTCCAAAGTATAAAAAGGGTGTATAATTTTTGGTGTTGGTACCTATAGACATTTAGGTATTAACACCTTTTTTACTTTTTTCCCAAAAAAAATAGTGAGACAAGTAAATTTTCCTGCTAAAATTAAAGTTACCACACACTAATCTAA
>JAHLFN010000006.1 GCA_018883725.1 Candidatus Fusobacterium pullicola
AGTTTTCTTCTTGTTTTGCGATAGTATAGTTATAGATAAATCTCGCAGTTCCTATAGATTGCCATAATTTTTGTTCTTGCTCTTTAGTTGGATAAAGTCTAACTTTTTTCGCTAGAATCATCTTCCATTAATTCCTTAATCATTTTTTAGCCTTATTTGCTCTTTTTCCTATTTTATCTACAAATTCTCCTATTGAGTAATATTTCATTTTCTCACCTCAATAGTATTATACCGCAATCTATAAATTATCTATAGAATTTTATATTAAATATTAGCTTTCCAGCTCCCATATTTATAGAGTCTTCTAACTTTATAGTTCCACCCTCTCCAGCAAAAGTCAGATGCTTTGTATAGTTGAGTTCATCATTTGTAGCCTTTGATAAATCTAAATCAGATTTTAACCCATTATATGTCCAGCTACTATCCCCTTGAGTTATAGTTCCAGTTCCCGTATTACTTCCCTCTTCTGTTTTTGCTGCTCCCCAGACTATCTCACCTTCAGCTTTCAGATCCTTTACTTCTGGAAGATAATCCTCTTGCATAACCTGCTCCATAAACTCTCTATCTACTGGAATATATATGCTTACAGTTGCAGATATTGCCATTCCAGAATATATTGTAGCCCACTTCCAACTCTAGCAAACATTGAGTATTTATTTTTCCAATCTTGTACTAAAGTATCATCTTGTTTATACTTTGTCGGTGCTACATCTGTAACTACTTTATTTAATCTAGGGGTATGATAATCTCTATTAGACTTCTCATTTCTATCTATTAATTTATACGTATGTCCTGTATCATACCCATATTTAACTGTAGTATATCCTCTATTATGCTTTACTCCAGCCACATAATTAGGATCTACTAAAGTCCCTACTGCACTAGAGTCAGTTGAAGAGAAATCTAATATAGGAACTTCTATGATTTTAAAACTTCCATCTTTTCTCGTTACCTTTACATTTACTGCTCCAACCTTAAATTGTCCCTTATTCATTGCAAAATCTTTGTACAGTTGATAATCTATCAAATCTGATACAGTTCCACAATAGACTAATTTTATAGTGAAAATATATGTTAGTAAACTCTTTAATCTCCTCATACCACTCTCCCTAATTATTTAATACACGCAAAAAAGGAGCTGGTTTTACAGTTCCTTTTTTGTTTTTATTCATTAGAATCTATATCCTATTCCTGCTCCTACTACCCACTCTTTTTCCTTAGAAGAAGTGATGTAGCTTCCTTCTACATTATATAGTACTCCGCTCTCTTTTTCATATTGAGCTCCTACTTTGAATTTTACATTTGTTTTATCTTGCTCTGGAGTTTTGATATCAAATTTAGTATTATCGCTTATTAAATTTGCTCTCATAGTCTCTTTATCTGCTCCAGTAATTAAATATGTTAGGCTAGTTCCAACTTTTAAGTTTACTTTTCCATTTTGTACATTTATAGTTTTTACTAAATCTGCTCCTATTTCTGTACCTATATTTGTAAAGTTTTTACTATTAGCTTTTAAACTAGCTTCCTTATTACTTTCAGTTACTCCATCTTGCATAATATGAGTAATATTTAACTTTGCATTAGGTTGTAATGTCAATGTTTCTGATAATTTATACTCATATTTTCCACCTACAAATCCTGTTATTGTATCATCATTATATTTCTCTGAATAAGTAAGTGTTTTATTTGAGTTTCCTGCAACTCTATCACTTTCATAACTGTTATATTGATATGCTAATCCTCCTATTATTTGTAAATTATCTGAATAGTTATGTTTTACATATCCACCTAGATACATTCCTTTTCCATCTAGAGAACTCTTTGCTATATCACTATCACTTTTATTTGCTCCTACTACAAATCCTAGTGCTGTATTATCTGTATATCCATATTCTGCTTGAACATAAGCTCCATAGATATCAGTATTTATGTTTGAAGTAGTATTATTAACTCCTGAATAGTAATCTTGAATCTCTTTTCCACTTCCTAATAATGAACCATAAGCTAACCATTGGTTTTTATCAGCTTTTAAATCAAAGTTCATAACTGCATTATTAATCATTTCAGCTGTCTTTCTTGAAACTATACTAGAATATGCATATGGTGAACTATACATCATATCTTTTGTTACATCAGTTAATAGTTGTGCTTGTGCTTCCTTATCTGTTATATCTCCAAATAATCCCTCTCCATTATCAGAAGAAATTATACCATTAACTAAATCATTTCCTTCTCCTGATATCAAGTTTTTATTTGCTTCTACACTATAAGTTCCATCAGCATTCTCTTTTATGATATGAGCTATCGTATTAGTATCAACTTTTGATACATTTTCTATTCCTGTTATTCCATCAAGAGAAATTGTAGTATTAGAATCCGCTTTCATTGTATCAATTATTAATTTTGAATTTTCTCCTGCTTCTAAATTTGCTCCTGAAAGAACTGTTTTTGCTGTTCCATTTTCAATGTTAATTCCAGCTATAAGCGTATTAGAACCTAAATTAATATTTGTTCCCTCTGCCAATTTTGAAGATGACTCTAGTTTTGTAGCCCCTTCTATATTAATATTTGAGAAAGCTGAAAAATCTCCGCTTAAAGTTAAATAATCTTTAACTGTAGTTGAACGAACTGATATTTTTCCAACATTAAGTGTATTTCTAACTGTTCCACCCTCTGCTACAGAAATTTTTGTATTTGATAAATCTAAGTCAGCTCTTACATTTAATACATTATCTCCAGCTCCAAAATCAATCTTACTTATATTTCCACCATTATAAGTTAACATATCATTTCCAGAACCAAATTTAACATTTGTAATTTTTCCACTATTTAGTGTAACCAAGCTATTTCCAGCACTTGATAAATCTATAGTTCCCACTGTGGCTCCATCATTTACTGTAATATTATTGTCTATACTACTATCTACATCTAGCGACATTAAGCTAATTGCTGATGTACTATCTTTTGATAAACTAATAGTTCCTACATTTGAACCTTGATTTAACTCTATTGTATTTTTTCCACTTCCTGTAATAGAGTTTACTCCTACGTTTTTAAGAGTTAAAGTATCGTTTCCTGCTCCTAATTCTATCTTACCATCATTAGAGTTATTTCCAATAATATTTACATGAGTTAAGCTTATGTTACTATCATTATCATTTCCTTTGATATTTTTTATTGTTGAAGCAACTCCTCCAGCATAGTAAGCATTAACATTTAAATTTACATTTGAGCTTTCTCCAAAGTTAATATCTCCACCTATGTTCACTCCATCAGTAAGATTTACAGTTCCACCAGTAGTTGCTAAAGTTAAACTATCAGAAGTAGCTATATTTTGGAATGTAATAGTTCCACTATTTCCAGTAATTTTAAACTCTTTACTTATATCACTATTATCTCCTGTAAGTAAAGTATTTTGATATGTTTTTCCATCTAATGTAAAATCATATTGAGTTATACCACCAGTACTAATATAGTTAACTAAAGCCTCTTTACTCCAAGTATTTAAAGCACCAGTAATAGCCTCTGAACCTGTTTGTCCATATTTAGATAGCATATTATTGTATGTAGTCTCTAGGAAGTTGTTGTTATTTCCATATGGATTCATCTCATCCCATGATTTTACAACAAATGCTCCATTACTATATTTTAAGAATGATGGCATACTTAGACTTCCACCTGTTATAGTTATATTATTATTTACATTTCCTAGTGCTATAGATTTTCCAGAAGTTAAACCAGCATTTTCTAATCCTTCAAAATTTAAATTAACATTTCCATTAATAGTATATTTATATCCATCAACAAATGGATTAGCTCCACTATATACTAACTTTCCATTTTCATATTTTAATGAACCTAAACTTAATGCTCCACTTGTTACTTGAAAATTGACTCCACTCTCTTTTCCATTATAATCAACACTTGTTACCTTACTATTTTGTTCAAAAGTTGTAAAAGAATCAACTTTTACAGTTGGAGTAAATGTTCCTAATGGTTTAAATGCATATTGTCCAGTTATATTTTTTTGCATAGTAACACTATCATTATAGTTTATAGCAAATATTGTTTTATTATTTAAAGTTGTTCCATTAAAAACTAAGTTATCTTTATAGTTAGAAGTATTATTATTCAAGGGTATAGCATAAGTTATTCCTGAAGCATTTAATAAGTCAACAAGATTTTTAGTTTCAGTTTCTCCAGAAATATTAGTTAAAAGTTCTAGTGATGTAGCTTTTCCATTTAAATTTTCTTTATTTAAAGTAACTGAATTTGTTCCTTTTAAATTATTTACTTGAATATTCCAATTTCCACCACTAGTATCTAATTTTCCATTAAATTCAATCTTATTATTACTATTATCTAATACTAAAATATTTTTTACACTCGAATCTTTTCCACCTACTAATGTTAAAGTTTCACCAATATCAGTAGATGTTTTAATAGTATTTTTTCCACTTCCTCCATTAACAAACTCTCCACCTTTTATGGTAGTAAACTTTCCGTTAATATTAGAAATATCCAAAGTATTACTTCCATCTCCCAATTGTAAAGTTTCTATATTAGTTACTCCTGAGAAATCAGAAACTGCTCCCGTATATCCCTTTGTTAATTTTAAAGTATCTGTTCCTGCTCCTCCATCAATAGTGTAGTTAGCTCCATTTACTATAAAAGTATCTGCTCCTGCTCCACCTTCAAATTTTCCAGCAAAAGAAATTTGTGTGGTGTCTATAGTATTTCCATTATCATGAAATTTCAAAGTATCTACCCCAGAACCTTTTAATATAGTATTTAAATTAGTGTAATTTATATTAGTATCTACTTGATATCCTAATTTTATAGTATCATTATCAGTTGTTCCAGAAACATTCCCATTAATTTTGTTGTTAATATCTATTAAAATTAAAGTTCCACCATTGATTGCTATATTTCCATTAACAGTAGTCGATCCTAATCCTAACTCTGCTCCAGATTCGATATTTATAGCATTACCTAAACTATTTACAACTGAACCTGATAAATTATTCCCTTTCCCTGATACTGATATTGTTGTATCTATTCCATTTAAAATATAGTTAGTGAATGAATTACTTCCTGACGTTCCATTCATTGTAATAGCTTGAGCTTTTCCACTTGAATCTACAGCATTCTTTACTGTATAATTTCCATTATCTAAAACAATCTTTTGCTCAACTGTAGAAGCATTTAAAATTTTTCCATCTTTATCTAAAATAATACCTTGATTGTTTAATTTTTCATTTGAAATTCCAGTAGTAAACTCTACTCCTTTTTCTCCACCTTTAATTATCCCATAGTTATTAACAGTGGCATTTTTGGAATAAACAACAATTGCATTTCCTTCATTTGAAACAATACCATTATTAGTAAAAGTTGCATTAGTTCCATCTAATTTACTATAGTCTCTACCAATAGTAACTCCATCTATAAATCCATTATTCTCTACAGTTATATCTTTAGCATTTGAACTTATCTCTAGCGATTGAGTGTTATTTCCCGCCTCTAATCTACCATTTATAATCAATTTATTTTGATCAATTGTATAAAGATATTTACTTCCACCCCATCTATAAGAATTATCCCCATTTTCACCTACATGAAGTATATATTCTTTCTCATTTTTATCAATTACAGTAGCAGCATATATTCCAGTACAACTTAATAAGAACATCACTATTGTTGCAACAGTAATGTTTATCCCTCTCTTTTTATTATTTCTTTTTATAAATCTTTCTAACAAATTATTCATTCCTTCTAACTCCTCCTAAACTTATTTTTTAAAAAAGATTAATAAAAATTATATATGTAAAGTTTTTTATAAAATATTCTTAAGTTTTTCATACGATTGTTATTCGAATATTATACAAATTTTATGTGGCGTTTTAGTGTCGAAAGTGATTTTTTGCGGTAAAAAAACTAGAGGTTCGTCACCTCTAGTTCCAAAAATTTTCTTATCATTATATAGTGCTATTTCTTTATCTTCGACAAAGCATCCTCTACAGCCATAATAAACCCTTCTGAACTATAAGTTGCTCCGGCTATTGTATCTAGTTTTGAAATATCTTGTGTTGCTTTTAATTGTGTTATAAGTTGCCCTATTGCTGGATCTGCAATGGCTTGTGTATCATTATGTGCATATTTTACATCTGAAATTCTAACTTCACCATTGGAATTCTTTTTAGTAAGTATTGTTACAGTAATCTCATCATTAAATCCATCTCCCACTCCTGTATACTCCTTAGGAGCATTAGCCTTTTCTATAAATATACAAGCTAATCCTACAATGATAAAAGCTACTACACATATCTTTCTAATTTTTTCTATCTTCACTTTCTTTCCTCCCTAATATCTTTTTTGTAATATACTCTCTTAAATTATACCATAATTTTAAAAGAAATAAAATGCTTAACTACTATTTTCCCTTTAATTCTTGATCTAAATAGTATTCTATCTTCTTAATGTCCAAATATGTGTCTATATCTACAGAGTATTTTTCATTCATTATATAGGCAAGTCTACCATCATTTAAACTTGTCTCTAATCCAAAGTTTTCATTTAACTCCTGTATATAGATAGCCCCATTTACCCTATAGAATTTTGGGAAATCCTGTCTTCTCATAGTACTATTTAGTGATAATAGATTTTTTACTGTTCCATCTTCATTGATAGTTCTCATAAGTACAGGGTTCTCATCAACCTCTGTCACACTTACAAGACTTTTCTCATCACTTTCAAAAAGTTTCTCTATTGCCTCATCTATATGCCAACCTTTTCTAAGAGGTACAGTATTTTGAAGTAGTACAAGGTAATCATACTCCTCTCCGTGCTCTTTTAACCAATTTATAGCATGTACCACAGCATCTATTGTTTTAGATGTATCTTGAGCTAACTCCTCTGGTCTCATAAATGGAACGTCTCCTCCAAATCTCTCAGCTACCTCTTTTATCTCCAAGTCATCTGTAGATATAACAGTTCTGTCTAGGTATTTAGATGATTTTGCACACTCTATAGAGTATTGTATCAATGGTTTTCCATATATCTCTATAATATTTTTAGATGGAATACCCTTACTTCCACCTCTAGCTGGTATTATTCCCAATATTTTCTTTCCTTTATACATTTTTCATCTCCCTCCTACTTCTATATTTTTTCAAAAGCTCTTTAAAAAGATAAAAGCTATTAAATGATTTTAATTGGATAAATGCTTGCTCTCTATACTCAGGTATAAAGAAATCTATTAAAAACAGAGCTGTAAACTGTGTTACCAGTGTTGCTATTGCAGCCCCATCTATTCCCAATCTTGGAATTAAAAAGATATTCAGTATAATATTTAAAATCAAGCTAATCAAAGTCTTGTAAAAACTTTTCTCAGTTATATTTTTTAGTGTCATATGTCCAGTTTGAAGTGAACCATTTGCCTTTAAAAAAATTGATACTGCTAAAATAGTATAAACTCCTATAGCTGGACTATATTCCTGTGCATATACATATTTAAAGCTCAGTTTTACTACTATTATTGAGATTATAGTTATTATAAGGTAAAATTGTGTCACTAGAGTATTAGAAAAAAGATAAAATTGGTAATACTCTTTGTAATTCTTCCTATATAGATCCATCATCTTAGGGAATAGTGAATTTTGAATAGGACCTAGAAGGATAGCCAAAATTGTAGAAAGCTGTACTCCTATGGTATATATCCCTACATCACTCTCTCCCATATAGTATTTTATCATAAGTCTATCTACCTGTGTATATACCAAAAATGATATATAGGTTACCCATAAAAATTTCCCCTCATCTATTATCTTGATAAGTAAGCTTCTATCTACTTTTTTCTCCAAAGTTGTAATTTTAGATAGATAGGCTCTCCTATATTGAAATTTCAAAATTCCCATTCTTATGAGACTTCCTATACATCTGATAGCTGGTACAACTATTATTCCCATATTGAGTAACATACAGATATATTGTAGTGAGTATGAGATTACCTTCACTATATTATTAGATATCACTATTCTTTTAGACTCCAGCTTAAACTCAAAAAAGTTCTCTATCCCATAGGTTGCTGTAGTAAGTATATTATCTAGACAGATTAGTAATAGCATATAGAAGAGAAGATTATCCATACCAACTGTTAGCTTCAATATTATTGGTATAAATATTATTATCCCCGCCATAGTATTACGAAAAAAATTAACATTGAATACTACATTATTAAAATTATTCTCTGTATAGTGTTTCTTTATTACTCTACTATTTAACAATTCAAAAAATATAGCTGAAAAAGCTACTAGAGAGACTGCATAGTTATATTTTCCATATAGCTCTGCCCCATAATAGTTTGCTATCTTTATCCCTACTGCAAATTGTAGAACTAATATAAAGAGTTGATCAAACATTAGCCAAGCTATATTTTTAGTTATCTTTTTTCCACT
>JAHLFN010000007.1 GCA_018883725.1 Candidatus Fusobacterium pullicola
AGTTTTCTTCTTGTTTTGCGATAGTATAGTTATAGATAAATCTCGCAGTTCCTATAGATTGCCATAATTTTTGTTCTTGCTCTTTAGTTGGATAAAGTCTAACTTTTTTCGCTAGAATCATCTTCCATTAACTCCTTAATCATTTTTTTAGCCTTATTCGCTCTTTTTCCTACTTTTATCTACAAATTCTCCTATTGAGTAATATTTCATTTTCTCACCTCAATAGTATTATACCGCAATCTATAAATTATCTATAGAATTTTATATTAAATTATATATTTTTTATAACAGTCATACCCCTCCTAGCTATTTTATAGCTTCAATAATTCCATTAACATCATAAATTTTTGCTTCAAAATCAACTGTAAGTCCATATTTTCTCATAGTTTCACTTGTAACAGGACCGATTGAAGCAAACTTAATATTTTTAACAGCCTCAGTATCAAAATTGATACTCTCCATAAAGGCATCTACTGTAGAGGAGCTTAAGAATGTAACAATCTCTATATTTTTTAGAGTTTCTAAAACTTCCTCTTTCTCTCTTATAATTTTTTTAGTCTTATATGCAACTAATTTATCAAAATGTCTATCATAGATAGAGTTAAACTTATCTGTGTCACAAGGGGAGATATCAGAAGTTACAATCAGGATTTTATCTCCAGTTGTAGTGTGTTTTATAGCTTCTTCAACTAATTTTTCAACAAGGTACTCCTGAGGGATAAAGTCAGCCTTTATCTTGTAATTTTCTAGTAGCTCCCTTGTCTTACTTCCTACAGCTCCTATTTTTAAATGAGCAATATCTCTGATATCCTCTATTTTTTCCATAAACTCCCTAACTCCATTTGGTGAGTTAAAAAGTAAAACAGAATACTCTTTTAAAAGTTGTTTGTCAATTTTATCAAGGGTTGATTCTATCTCTATAAATGGTAACTCTTCAGCAAAACCACCCATTTTTTCAATCTTATCTGAAAATTCTCCAGCTTGTCTTCTATCTCTAGTAACTAGTACTTTTTTCCCAAAAAGTTTAGAATTTTCAAACCATTTAAAGTTATCTCTTAAATTTACAACCTCTCCGATTATTGTTATAGCAGGAGGAAGAACTTTTTTCTCTTTAGAGATTTGGACAATATTTTCTAATGTTCCAGTGGTAACTCTTTGATCTGCAGTAGCCCCCTTCTCTATGATAGCAATAGGCGTTTTAGGATCTTTTCCATTTGTAATTAGATCCTCTACAATAATAGGAAGATTTTTTATTCCCATCAAAAATACAAGAGTTCCTTCTAATTTTGCTATAGCTTCAAAATTATGCCAAGATCCATCAGCCATAGTGTGTCCAGTAAAAACATGGAAAGATTTAGCTACTCCTCTATGTGTTACAGGAATTCCAGCATACGCTGGTACTGAGATAGAAGAGGTAATACCAGGAATTTCTTCAAAACTGATACCATTTTCATAAAGAGCCTGAATCTCTTCTCCACCTCTTCCAAAAACAAAAGGATCTCCACCTTTTACTCTAGCTACTATTTTTCCTTCCAAAGCTTTTTCTACAAGAGTTCTATTTATTTCATCTTGAATGACTCCCCCTTCAGTATTTCCCTTTCCAAGATATATCATCTCTGCATTTTTTTTTGCATAATTTAAAATACGAGGATTGATAAGTCTATCATAAACTATACAGTCTGCTTCTTCGATAGCTCTTTTTCCCTTCAATGTAAGAAGTTCCGCATCTCCAGGTCCAGCTCCCATTATATATACTTTACCCTTTTTATTCATTAATCTTCTCCTTTATATAATCAGCAAGAGTTTGAGCAACTCTCACTCCTTCATTAAGTTCTTTTGTAATATTAGCAGTATATCCTTTTTCTCCTTGGAAATATACCCCATAGAAAGTTACCATATCTCCATTTAATTCAGAGTAACACCCCATAGGTGTATGACAACCTCCATCAAAAATTTTAGAGAATTCTCTTTCTATTATAACTACTTTTTCAACCTCTTCCCTATGTATAGATTTTAATATATTTTTAATCTCTTCATCATTTTCTCTGCATTGAATATGGAGAACTCCTTGAGCTGGTGCTGGAAGAAAGGTTTTAGGATCAAGATATTCAGTTATTTCATTTTCAAGTCCAACTCTTTTTAAACCAGCTGCGGCTAGAAGTATAGCGTCATAATCTTCTGTTTGAAGTTTATTTAGTCTAGTGTGTATATTTCCTCTCAGCTGTTTTACTACTAAATCAGGTCTTAAATTTTTAAGGTTCATAGTTCTTCTCAGAGAACTTGTACCGACAATAGCCCCTGTAGGTAATTCCATCAAAGTTTTACCACTTTTAGAGATAAGTACATCTCTTTGATCCTCTCTTTCTGGAATAGCTCCACATATAAGTCCTTTAGGAGAAAGAATAGGCATATCTTTCATAGAGTGTACTGCTAAATCTATGCTTCCTTCTAAAAGTTCTATCTCGATCTCTTTAGTAAAGAAACTTTTTAAAGAGGCATTACTATTGTTCCAGTTACTAACTAGATCTTTATCCCCACTTGTTACTATTTTCTTTATTTCAAACTCCAATTCAGGAAAGTTTTTCTTTAATTTTTCTTTTATCATCTCACTTTGAGCAAGAGCTAGGATACTACCTCTGCTACCAATAATAATCTTCTTTTTCATTTATACTGTCCTTTCTTCATAGTATTGAAACCATTTTCTAAGATTTTCCATCTGTTTATCAATTAAGAAATTATAATCTTCTATTAGGTGTTCTCTAGTAGCAAGATGTTCATTGTAAACTCCCCAAATATCATCTAATGTAAAGAGAGATACATTTTTTAATTCTCCAAGAGACTCCTCTATATCTCTAGGCATTGCCAAATCTAAAAAAGTATATTTTTTATTTGGATTGAGTAGTGGAGCAACATCTGATGTTTTTAATACTAGATGTGGAGCTGAAGTGACACTTATTATTACATCACTTTCAGGAATAACTTTTAGTTTCTCTTCAAAAGATACAATATCAACATCATAGGTATTTTTAATTTCCAATGCTTTATGATAGGTTCTATTTGTAATAGTGATATTTTTTAAGTTTTCCTTTACGAGAAGATAGAGAATAGACTGAGCTAAATCTCCAACTCCCAATATCAAAACTTTTTTATCACTTAAAAATCCAATAGAATCTTTGATAAATCTTAAAGAGATAGCTTCTAGTGAGAGAGCATTATGACATATTTTACTCTCTGTTCTAAATTTTTTTCCAAGATCAATTGCCTTATTGAATAGTGGATTTAAGATTTTAGATGAGGTTTTCTCTTCAAGGGCTGTGCTGTATGCTTTTTTTATTTGAGCTAGTATTTGATCCTCTCCTTTAATAACAGAATAAAAACCACAAGCTACTTTAAAAAGATATTCAGCAGCTTCTTCCCCTTGTTTTATAAATATTCCATTTTTTATTTGAAAATTTTCTAGTAGATCAGCAGTTGAGAATCCCTCTGAAAGCTGTAGATAAAATTCTACTCTTAAGCATGTAGAGAGATTAACATATCCAACAATCTTTTTTTCTAAAAAGAGATTGTGAATAATATTAGCTGGATTTTGTTGAATAAATTTTTCACGCTCTTCAGTTGAGAGTTCTTTATGTGAAATTCCGAAAGCTATAATCTCCTTAATTTTTAATGACATTTTAAATTTCTCCTTAATCTCCTCAAATTCTATCTTAATTAATTAAAATATAATTATATTATATAATATAATTC
>JAHLFN010000008.1 GCA_018883725.1 Candidatus Fusobacterium pullicola
ATACAAATGCTATTTAATGGAATAATTTTATTAGTTATATACAAAAGAATGAGGATAGTGAATGAATAGAAAATTAAACAATAAGAGAAGTTTTATTTTTATAAAGTATGGAATGGAAATAGGAGGAATAGAAACTTTTTTATTTAAATTTATAAAATGGTTAAATAAAAAGAATGTTAGAGTAATTTTTATAATGTTAGCTGGAACAAAAATTGCAGATAAATTTAAAAAAGAATTTTTAAATAAAAATATTGAAATATATGAAGTTGATATTTATTCTAAAGACTGGAATAAAAAATTAAAAATATCTGGAGAAAAAAATGAAACTTTTTTAGCATATGCTTTTAACTTATATCAGTTTGCTTTATTGCAAAAAATTATTTTAGAGAACAACTTAGTTGCTGATATATTTTTTTGGGTACCACATTTCGCAGAATATCTTTTTCTTGAAAAAGAATTTTTTTTCCCATTTAAATTTATTATGAAAAAATATTTTGGAAAAATACTTCAAAAAATGGAATTTAATAATAATATAATTTACGTAAATCATTTACATGGAGAAGCGCTAAGAAAAAATTATAATATTAAAATAGAAAATTTAGAAGAAAAATTAGTTGAAGTTATACCAAATAAAATTTATCCTTTTGATTATACGAAAATAAGAGAAAAGAGCAAGAGAAAGAAATTTAATATTATAACAGTAACTAGATTTGTATTTCCACATAAAATTTACTTATTAGGATTAATAGAAAGTTATGGAATTTTAAAACAAAAATACCCAAATTTAACTTTAACTATTATAGGATATGGAAGAGATGAAGAATATGTAAAAAAAGAAATAAGTAAACTAAATGAAAAAGCGCAGGAAGATATAAATTTAATAGGAAAAGTAGAATACGAAGAATTAAGAGAATATTTTGAAAAAGCTCATTTAAATATAGGTGTAGCGGGAACTATTTGTGATGGAGCTAGTTTAGGTGTAATAAGTATTCCAGTGAGACATTATAATAGAAAATGTGAGGGGTATGGATATCTTCCTAAAAGTAAAAATTATATTATTTCAGATAAAGAGGGTATTCCAATAGAATATTATATAGAGGAATTAATTAAAATGGATGAGAATAAATTTATAAAATTATGTGAGGAATCATATAACACTTTTACAAATATAAATATAGGAGAGTATTGGAAAAAAACTTTGGATCAGACTAATAAAAAAACTGGAAGACATGTAATACCTTATTTATTTATGCAATTTGTATATTGGAGATATTTATTAGCTTATAAGTTAAAAATTTTAATGGGGAAAAAATAATGGAAAAAAAAAGTATTATCAATTCTTTAGTATGGAGATTTTTAGAAAGAGGAGGAACTCAAGGAATACAGTTTATACTTCAGTTAATTTTAGCTAGAGTATTAACTCCAAGGGATTATGGAGTAGTGGCACTAATAACAGTATTTATAGCTATTTCGACTGTATTTGTTCAAAGTGGATTTAATACAGCTCTCATACAAAAAAAAGAAATAGATGAAGAAGACATATCATCAGTATTTTATATAAGCCTACTTATAGCTATAGTAGTGTATTTAATACTTTGGATAATTGCTCCAATTATAGCGAGTTTTTATAAAATATCCGAATTAGGTCTAATAGTAAGAGTAATGGGAATAGGATTATTCTTAAATGTTCCTAATTCAATTCAAAATGCTATTATCTCAAGAAATATGGAATTTAAAAAACTATTTTATAGTAGTTTAGTAGCTACTACTATTTCAGGACTAATAGGTATTATATTAGCTTATGAAGGATTTGGAGTATGGTCTTTAGTGTATCAACAGTTGATAAATCAAGTCTCTGCGTGCACTATATTATGGATTGCAATAAAATGGAGACCTAAATTATTTTTTTCAATAAAAAAAATAAAACAATTATTTTCTTTTGGAGGAAAATTATTATGTTCGTCTTTAATTGATACTATTTATAGAGAATTTATAAGTTTAATAGTTGGTAGAATATATACTCCAACTATGTTGGGATATTATAACAGAGGAAATCAATTTCCAAATATTATAGTGACTAATTTTAATGGGACAATTCAATCGGTAATATTTCCAGTTTTAGCATCTGTGCAACATGATAAAATTAAAGTAAAAGAAATTATGAGAAAAGCAATAATGATGAGTTCCTACATAATATTCCCAGCAATGATAGGACTTATAGTTATATCAGAACCAATGGTAAAATTAGTATTAACTGATAAATGGCTTCCATGTGTTCCTTATTTAAGAATATTTTGTTTATCTTATGTATTATGGCCCATTCATACTGCTAATTTACAAGCAATAAATGCTATTGGTAGAAGTGATATATTTTTAAAGCTTGAAATAATAAAAAAAGTTGTTGGAGTTATTATTATATTAATAACTTTGTGGGGAGGTCCATATATGATAGCTTTAGGTACAGTAGTTAGTAGTATAGTTAGCTCTTTTATAAATTCATATCCTAATAAAAAATTATTAAATTATAGTTATATAGAGCAAATAAGAGATATTTTTCCTTCTTTTATTCTTTCTATAATTATGGGAGCAATTATATATTTTATACAGTTATTAAAATATAGTGATTTATTAATTTTAATATTACAGATATTATTTGGTGTAATAATCTTTGTAATATTATCGTTTATTTTTAAAAATGAAAGCTTTTTATATTTGTTAAGTATGGTGAAAAATAGAAAGAGAGGATGAAAATGAATATATTATTAACTTCCGTTGGAAGAAGAAGTTATTTAGTTGAGTATTTTAAAAATGAATTAAAAGATAAAGGAAAAGTATATGTTGCAAATAGTACAAATCAATCTTCAGCATTTCAATATGCAGATGAATATGTTATAACACCTCTAATTTATGATGAAAACTACATTAGTTTTTTAAAAAAATATTGTTTAGAAAAAAATATAAGTGTAATTATTTCATTATTTGATATTGATTTATTAGTATTAGCAAAAAATAAAGAGGAATTTAAAAAAATAGGAGTTCAAGTTATTGTATCTGAAGAAAGTGTTATTAAAATATGTAATGATAAGTGGGAAACATTTTTATTTTTAAAAGGTAGAAAAATAAATGTACCTAAAACATATATTGATTTAAAAAAAGTTTATGAAGAATTAAAGAATGAAAATATAAATTTTCCTTTAATATTAAAGCCACGTTGGGGTATGGGATCTATAGGAGTATATGAAGCTGAAAATATAGAGGAATTAGAGATTTTTTATCAAAAAATAGAAAGGCAAATTCAGAAAACATATTTAAAATATGAGTCAATTCAAACTATTGGAAAAAATGTTTTAATTCAAGAAAAATTAAAAGGGCAAGAGTATGGTTTGGATATTATAAATGATTTAAATGGAAATTATATAACTACATTTGTTAAGAAAAAAATTGCAATGAGAGCTGGAGAAACAGACTGTGCAGAAGTTATAGATTCTGTAAAGCTAAGAAATTGTGGAGAGGATATATCAAAGGCTTTAAAACATATAGCTAATTTAGATGTAGATTTATTTTTAGTAGATAATAAACCATATATTTTGGAAATGAATGCTAGGTTTGGAGGCGGATATCCTTTTAGTCATTTAGCTGGAGCTAATTTACCTAAAGCTATAATAGAGTGGCTAGAAAATAAAGAAGTAAAAACAGAAGAAATATTAAATATAAATTATGGAATTTTAGGTCAAAAAGATATAAAAATAACAAGATTATAATTAATATTTAGAAATGAGGAAAAAATAATGAATAATATTTCAACACCATATTTTTTGATTGATAAAGAAAAATTAGATGTAAATTTTAATGAATTATATAAAGCATTTAAAAGTAAATGGAGTAATTTAATAATAGGATATTCTATAAAAACAAATTCACTGCCATGGATTATTAGCTATTTTAAAGAAAAAGGGGCTTATGCAGAAGTTGTTTCAAAAGATGAGTTTGAATTGGCAAAAGCTTTGAATTTTTCTTTAAATAAAATTATATATAATGGCCCAATTAAGAGTAAAGAAAGTTTATATGAAGCTTTAAATGGAGAAAGTATAGTTAATATTGATTCTTTTACAGAAATAGAGTGGTTAAAAAAAGAAAAGCCTTTGAATAAAAAAAAATGGAAAATAGGAATAAGAATTAATTTTGATTTGGAAAGTATGTGTCCTAATGAAACTGTTATGGGAAAATTGGGAGGAAGATTTGGCTTTAACTATGAGAACGGAGAATTTTATAATGCTATTAAAGAATTAAAGGAAATAAAATATATAGAGATAGTTGGAATTCACTTACATAATAGTACTAAAACAAGAAGTTTAAATATTTATAGAGCCATTTCAACAATGGCAGTAAAAATAAGAAATGAGTTTAAAGGTTTAAAATTAGAATATATTGATGTAGGTGGCGGTTTTTTTGGGGGAGTAAAAGATAAACCACAATTTATTGAATATGCTACAGAAATAGCTAAAATTTTGGAAAAAATTTTTCCTAAAGATATATATTTAATTATAGAACCTGGAGCTTCATTAGTAGCATCTCCAATTTCATTTATTTCAACAATTATGAGTGAAAAAAAGGTAAAAGAAAATAGAATATTAACTATAGATGGAAGTTGTAATAATATAAATCCTTTAATGAGAGATAAAAAATTTAATATAAAAATAGATAGAAAATTTGAAACTAAAGAGATCATAACTAATCAAATAATAGCAGGATATACTTGTATGGAAAATGATATATTGTTACACTTAAAAAATGAAAAAAAGATAAGTATAGGAGATAAAATAGAGTTTGTAAATATGGGATCTTATACAATGACATTATCTCCTCTATTTATAGAATATTTTCCTAAAGTATATTTGAAAGATAAAGAAGAGTATATTTGTGTTAGAGAGAGATGGACAGTAAAAGAGTTTTTGCAAAAAAATAAATTTTGATAAGAGAGAAGATGAAGATAGGGGTATATGTTTCAGATAATGCAACAACTTTAAAAAATATATTGTTTATTATGAAAAAATATTTTCCAAATATCTATCATTTATAAAATATATATTTGTTGACAAGGAAGAGAATAAAAGAAGAAAATTTATAAAGAATTTCAAATAGAATTTTTAGAAAAAATTTAAAAAGAGGTTTCTGAAATAATTTATGAAGTTTCTAAGAAAATTGAAGGTGAATATATATTAATTTTTGGAAAAAGAATTTTAAAAGGTAAATTATTAAAAAATATAAAAATAAAATAATAAATTTTCCATCCAGCAATTTTACCTAAATTTTAAAAAAATGGAAAGGAATAATTAAAGAGCTTTTAAATATTTATCTCAACTTGAATATTATGAATTTGATTTTGTATTTACTCATAATAATGAATATAAAATATTAGAGATAAATTTTTTGACTCAGTTAGATATGTTATAGATAGAAGGAAGTATTTTAAAATTTAAATATGGAGAATTTTATTTAGAAAAGCTATAAAATTTTGGGAGAAATTAAATGCTAAATTTTAAAAGGATAAATAAAACAAAAGAAATAGAAAGATTGTTATATAAGTATAATGATAATTTTTCACCTAGAATTTCAACTATTGTAAAAAATATGCAAGAATATGCCAAAAAATTAGCAGAAAAATCATATTTTTATAGTATTATAAATTTTCAAGAAGAAATAGGAATACTTGGATTTTATTTAAATCTAGATTTAAATCAGTGTTATATAAATTTAATATGTTTAAAAAGAGAGCATCAAAATAAAGGATTAGGATATTATATTTTAAAATTTTGTGAAAAGGAAGTAAGAAAATATAAAATATCTAGAATAAGATTAGAGGTTTATAAAAATAATAAAAAAGCTATTTCTTTTTATAAAAATAATAACTTTAAAAAAGAAAATATAGAAAGTGAAAAAACATATCATTTAGTAAAGTTATTGGAGGAAGAATAAAATGAATAAAAAAATATTGGTAACTCATTCTTCAATGCCTAAATTTGAAGAATATTGTGAAGAAATAAGAGAACTATGGGATTCTCATTTTTTAACAAATATGGGAGTAAAACATAAACAATTAGAAAAAGAGTTAGAAAGTTATTTAAAAACTGAAAATATTACTTTATTTACTAATGGTCATTTAGCATTAGAGTGTGCTATTGCAGCTTTTGACTTTGAAGAAGGAGCAGAAGTTATAACTACACCATTTAGTTTTTCTTCAACTACTCATGCAATAGTAAGGAATGGATTGACTCCAGTATTTTGTGATATTAATTCTGAAGATTATACTATTGATGTAACTAAATTAGAGAGTTTAATCACAGAAAAAACTTGTGCAATAGTTCCAGTTCATGTGTATGGAAATCTTTGTAATGTTGAAGAAATTGAAAAAATAGCGAAGAAATATAATTTAAAAGTTATATATGATGCAGCTCATACTTTTGGTGTAGAGAAAAATGGTAAAGGTGTGGGTTCATTTGGAGATGCTTCAATGTTTAGCTTTCATGCTACAAAGGTATATAATACAATAGAAGGTGGAGCTATAGCATATGGAGATATTAGTTTAAAGAAAAAATTAAATGATTTGAAAAATTTTGGAATAACAGGTCCAGAATCAGTTGAATATATTGGTGGAAATGCTAAAATGAATGAATTTCAAGCTGCTATGGGAATATGTAATTTACGTCATGTAGATGGTGAAATTTTAAAAAGAAAAGCTGTAGTAGAAAGATACAGAAATAAATTAGAGAATATAGAAGGAATAAAATTATCTTCAACTCAAGAAGGAGTAAAATCTAACTATGCATATTTTCCGGTAGTTTTCGATAATTATAAATATACGAGAGATGAGGTATTTGAAAAATTAGAAAAAGAAAACATTATAGCTAGAAAATACTTTTATCCATTAATTAATGATTATGAATGTTATAGAGATAAATACAGTTCTAAAGATACTCCAGTAGCTAAATATATTTCTGATAGAATTTTATGTTTACCAATATATGCTGATTTAGAATTAGAAATAGTAGATAAAATTTGTGATATTATATTGAAGTAGATAAAAAGGAGATAGAGATTATGAAAGGAATAATATTAGCAGGAGGAAGTGGAACAAGACTTTATCCAATTACAAAAAGTGTGTCAAAACAGATATTGCCAATATATGATAAACCAATGATATATTATCCTCTTTCTGTACTCATGTTAGCAGGCATAAGAGAGGTGCTTATAATCTCTACTCCAAGAGATTTAAGATGTTTTGAAGAGCTTTTACAAGATGGAAAAGAACTAGGTATGAGTATAACATATAAAGTTCAAGAGAAGCCAAATGGTTTAGCAGAAGCATTTATAATTGGAGAAGAATTTATAGGTAAGGATAGTGTAGCTTTAGTATTAGGAGATAATATCTTTTTTGGGCAAGCCTTTTCACCTATTTTAAAAGAAGCAGCAAAATTAAAAAAGGGAGCGGAGATATTTGGTTATCTAGTAAAAGACCCTAGAGCTTATGGAGTAGTAGAGTTTGACAAGGATAGAAATGTAATATCTATTGAAGAGAAGCCAGAGAATCCAAAATCAAAATATGCAGTACCAGGGCTATATTTTTATGATAATAGTGTAATAGAGAAGGCTAAAAGTATTAAACCAAGTAAAAGAGGAGAGTTAGAGATAACAGATTTAAATAGATTGTATTTAGAAGAAAAATCTTTAAAGGTAAATCTATTGGGAAGAGGCTTTGCTTGGTTAGATACAGGTACACATAAGAATTTATTACAAGCATCTAACTTTATAGAAACTATACAAGAGAGACAGGGAAATTATATAGCATGTATAGAGGAGATAGCTTATCGTAATGGGTGGATAACTAAAGAGGAGTTAATTAAGTTAGCAGAGCCATTATTAAAGACAGATTATGGGAAATATTTAATAGAGATAGTTAATGAATAGAAAATTTTTGGAGAGATATATGTTAAAGATAAATGAGAATGTATACAACAGAATAGGAGAGTTAGGTGTATATATCTATACCCTCTCTCTATTTATCTCAAAATCTGGAATAAGTATAGGGCTAGGATTTTTGATTCTAGCTTTTTTACTGTATATTTGGGATAAAAGAAAAATAAGTTTAACAGTAGAGGAAAAATATATACTAGCTATTTTAATTCTACTGCCAATATTTAGTTTATTATCAGTAGGTGGAAGTTATTCTTTCCAGAGAGCTTTAGAGAAATCATATAGGTATATAGGATTGTTCTTTATACCTTTATTTTTACAGAAAGATAAAATTGTAGAGAGAGTATTATCACTTTTCTCTTTGAGTATAGTTATAAGTTTTGTAAATGGAATATTTTTCTACAAAAAGCTTAAATGGAATTTTAATGAGAGGTTGATTAGCTTTTCGAGTAATCCATTAGATGAGGCTCATATACTAGCTATGGGAAGTATGTTGGTATTAGTAGCTATGGTTTATTATATTAAAGAGAAGAAATGGTTATATACATTGTTTTATAGTATAACCTTTATACTTTCTCTAATAGCTTTATTATTAACTCAAGGAAGGGGAGCTTGGATAGGATTTGTAGCTGCTCTATTTATAGTTCTGTTCTTTTTATTTAAGAGTAAGAAGAAGTTTGTTATAGCTATGTTAGCTATCTTTCTTTTAGGGTATGGAGCTATAAATAGTAAAGTTTTAGAGAATAATAGATATATTAAAAGGATTGTAAGTATAAATAGTAAAAATGATAATTCAAATAAGAGTAGAATACTTTTATGGCAAAGTGGTATAGAGATGTATAAATCTCATCCAGTCTTTGGAGTTGGAAGAGATAATGCTGGTGAATTTTCATTAGAATATATGAAAAATTATTTTAAAGGACAAAAACCTAATTATTTTTCTAAAAATATGATGAAGTTAGCAGAGGCAGGAAATTTACATAGCTTATATATAACAAGTTTAGCAGAGGAAGGTATACTATTCTTTCCTTTTATAGGAATGTTCCTATTTATCCTATATAGACAGATAAGATACTGTATAGGTAGAGAAAGAGATATGAATTACTACATAGTAGTAGGAACAATAGGTATGTTAGTAGCTTTCTTAGTGGGAGGACTAACAGAGAATGTATGGAGAGAGATATGGAAATCCAATATGTTAGTTTTCATAATTGGGTTATATCTATCTAGGGTAAAAAACACAGAAAGAGAGTAATTAAAGTTGCTCTCTTTTTTCTTTAAAAAAAATTATTCTCACTAAATATCAATAAATGGTGATTAATGGAAAATCTTTAAAAATAAAGCTTTACAAATCCAAAAAATATAATAATATATATTTAAAGATTATACATAACACTAATTACAGAATGATAAAAAATTTTAGAGGTGAGGGTTATGGCAAAAAAAGATGATGAAAAAAGCAAAAAAGAGTTTCAAAGAGAGTGTGAGCGTTACTTACTTAAGAAGCTGGAGGATCTTCCAGAGTTTGATAAGAAGTTTACACAGGAGCTTGAGGATAAGTATGGGATATGGGTTACAGTAGAAAAAGCTATGGAGATTGTAGGTAAGAGTAGAAGTACTATTTACAAGTACAAAGATGAGAATAGCTTTATTTACAGACAAAATGAAAGAAAGATAATGATATACACGAAAAGCTTAATTTTTGTGTTGTAAAATAGAATAAAATCTCTTTGATTTCCACTAAAATTATAGTATAATAGTACAATACGATAAATTTAGTTAGGAGAAAAAGGTATGCATAAAGAAAAAGAGTATGGATTGTTTACAGCTATTGCTATGATAGTGGGAATAGTTATAGGATCAGGAATATTTTTTAAAAGTGACAACATATTAGTGTATACTAATGGAAGCATAATAAAGGGTATTTTAGTATTTACAATTGCTGCTATTGGTATCATCTTTGGAAGTTTAACAATAGCAGTATTAGCATCAAGAACAACAAAGCCTGGAGGGCTTATAACTTATGTAGAAGAGTACATAGGACCTAAGGTAGCAGGGGCACTAGGATGGTTTCAAGTGTTTATATATTTCCCAGCTATACTAAGTATAGTTTCTTGGATAGTAGGAGTATATCTATGTATGCTTATGGGGTGGGAAGGAACTCCAGAGAGAGTAGGGTTTATAGGGTTAATAGCATTTTTAATCATCTACTTTGTAAACTATTTCTCAGCTCTATTAGGGGGAGCTTTCCAAAACTTTAGTACTGTATCAAAGGTAGTTTTAATAGCTGTATTAGCTATAGCAGGTTTTATCTATGGAGATCCAAAGCTTATAACTTCATCTGAGGTTGTAGAGGCAACTGGTAGCTCATTAGCTTGGATTGGAGCATTATCTCCAATAGCTTTTTCATATGATGGGTGGGTAGTTGCTACATCTATATCACACGAGATAAAGGACTCTAAGAGAAATCTACCAATAGCATTAGTATTTGGACCAATATTTGTTCTTATAGCTTATGTATCTTACTTTGTAGGAGTAAGTATATTAGTGGGACCACAAAGAATAATGGAGCTTGGAGATGCTCACGTAAATGAAGCAGTAACTATGCTTTTTGGAACTGGTGGAGCTAAGATCTTCTTAATTCTAATCCTTATATCTGTTCTAGGAACATTGAATGGATTTACATTAGGATTCTTAAGAATGCCATATCTACTAGCTATTAGAGATATGTTCCCTATGGCAGAAAAGGTAGGGTACTTAGAAGAGGGGCACCATGTACCAAAGTGTTCAGCTAAGATAGCATTTGTAATCTCATTAGTATATATATTTATTAACTATATAACTTTAAAATATGATGTTATCCCAAACTCTGATATATCAGAGATTCCAATAGTGGCTAGTTACATCATATATGTTATACTATATATCTGTGTAATTAGACTATATCTAAAAGGAGAGATCCAAGGGGTAGGAAAAGGATTAATAGTTCCTTTAATAGCTGCTATAGGTTCTCTTACAATAATAGTTGGAGGATTACAAAATCCGATGACTTTCCTTTATCTAGGTATATGTGGAATAGTAGTACTGATAGCATTGAGATATTTACATAAGAAAAGCGTTGCTTAAGTTAGATAAATAGGATATAATATCTAGAGATAAAAAATTAGGAGGAAAGTAAGTTGAATCAATTAGAAGAGAGAGGATATTATGAAGATGATGAAATTGATTTAATGGAGTTACTTCATACTTTGTTGAAACATAAACTTACAATAGTTGTATCCACTATACTTATTATATTAATAGTAACTTTAGGTGGATATATATATAATAGAATAAATACAGTAAATAGTGCAATAATAGGATTTAATTACCCAGAGTTAGAGAAGGGAAAAAATCCAGATGGCTCTATATTTTTAAGAACTAATATTATACCTTTAGATGTAATAAATCAAGTGTATGAACAATATAAGGGAAGTATGAATAATGAGAGTTTAGATGAGTTTAGAAATGCTATTGTGGTAGAGCCAATAATACCAGCTTCTACTCAAACTCTTATTGATAACGCTCTAAAAAGAGGGGAAAACTTATCTTTTACAGCAAGTAACTATGAGATTACTCTTAAGGAAAAAAACAAAGATATACTTGCTAAGTTAGTAAATGATTCTATTGCTAGATATATAAATAGGTATAAGCCGACATATACAATTCAAGAAATAGGAAATGATATTTATAACTATGATTATAGTGATAGCTATGTGCTATTAAATGAGAGAGTAAAGATGATGGAGATGGCAATATCTTCATATGAAAATAAGAACTATATATCATCTAGATTAGGGTACTCTTTTGATATGATAGCAGAAAGAATAAAAAACTTTAAAAATGTAGAGTTACAAGATTATTATTCATACTATACAATAAATGGATTCTCTAAGAATAGAGATAATAAGCTGATGAGAATTGATTCTAAGATACAAGAGTTAGTATTAGAGAATCAAGCTCTAGAAGGAAAAGCTAAGATTTTAAAAGAGATGTTGCAAGATCTTAAACCTAATCAAAAACAGCTTATAATTCCAAATGTTGGGCAAGAGGGAGTAACTATCAATGATCAAAATGATTATTACTCGAAGTTAGTAGCAGATTATGTAGTAATTAATAACGATATCCAAGATAATAAAGTAAAAATAAAATTATTAGAGAATAGTAAATTGGATATAAAAATTCCTAGCTCAGAAGCTAAAAAGATTTTAGAGGAAAAGTTAAAAGTTTCTGTGGAAAAATTAAATAGAATAATAGAGGATATGAATAGTCTAAGTAAAGAATATATAGATTCTACATACTCAGATATGATAAAAATAGTTTCACCAGTTACTACATCAACTGAAGGGAAGCCTTTAATTCTATTTATAGGAATTGGAGTTATACTGGGTGGAATGTTAGGGATATTCTTAGCATTTATGAAAGAGTTTATAAGAAACTATAAAAATAAATATAATTAAAAACATGACAAAATGTGGAGGAAAGAATGAATCAGCTAGAAGAAAGAAAGTATTACGAAGAAGATGATGAAATTGATTTAATGGAACTAATAAGAACTCTTATGAAGCATAAGATAGCGATAGGAGTTACAACTATAGCTGTAACATTGGTATCTTTAATAGGTGGTTATATTTATAATAAGATGAGTACAGTAAATAGTGCAATAATAGGCTTTAATTACCCAGAAATAGAGAATGGGAAAAATCCTGATGGCTCTGTTTTTCTTAAGGAGTATATAGTACCACTAAATGTATTAAATAATAATTATTCAGAATATCATGATACTTTAAAAGCTAAGAAAATAGCTGATTTTAAAGTTGGAATAAAAGTGGAAGGATTGATTCCAGATGCTATCCAGACAAGAATAGAAGCTGCTCTAAAAAGAGGGGAGAATATATCATATACTCCGACTCAATATAAACTATCAACAAAAGAAAATAAAGATGTATTAGAGAGTGTTGTTACTGATACAGTAAATGAGTTTATAAATAAATATAAACCAAATTACAGTGTAGCTAAAATGGAAGAGTTAGGGAATTATGACTATGATAATATTTACTCATTATTAAATGATAGAATATCTTTGTTAAAAAATAATATTGATTCAGAAGCTAAGAAAAATTATGTATCAAATAAATTGGGATATTCTTTTAATGAATTATTAGTAAAAGTAGAAAGTTTAGAAAGAGTTGAACTACAAGATTACTACTCTTATTTTACTGTAAATGGATTGAGCTTAAATAAAATAATGAGAGAGATAAGATATGACTCAGAGATAAGAGATGTAAAGTTAGAAAAAGAAAAATTACAAGCTAAATCACAAATGATAAAAAATATGTTAGAGGAATTTAAACCAACAAATAGAAATTTAATTATCCCTAATGTTGGAGAGTTTGGAATAAAGATAGATACTGAAAATGAATATTATTCAAATCTAATAAATCAATACTTGACAATTAACAGTGAGATAAAGGATAAAGAGTTTATTATAAAAAAATTACAAGAGGAGAAAGGAATAGTAAACTATCCATCTGAAGCTCAAAAAGAGGTAATTGATCAAAAATTACAAGTGATAAGAGAAAAGTTAAATAATATAATAGATGAACTGAATAAATTAAATGAAGAGTATGTAAATGCTAAATATTCAGATATGATAACAATAGTTTCTCCAGTAATAGAAACACATAATGGAAAACCATTAGTTCTATTCCTAGCAGTAGGAGTGGTATTAGGTGGAATGTTAGGAATATTCTTAGCTTTCACAAAAGAGTTTGCAAAAAACTACAGAAATAAATATTCTAAATAATAAAAAAGGGGAATAGTGAATAGCTATTCCTTTTTTGTAATTATCAGGAGGGGTTATGGAAAGAGTATTTCTTTATGATATGGATAGGGTTTTACTGATATTTTTACTTTTGGCAAATTTAGAAAAGGACAATATAACCTATGTAACATATGAGGGTAAGGAGAAGATGCTAGAAAGTTTACCTGGAAGGAAGATAGTTTTAGAGAATTCGAGAATGTATGCTAAAAATCCAATATTTAATAGATTTAAGATGGCTGGGTATATAAAAGAGATAAGAGGGAGTTTGGCTGAACTTTTAAAAAGGATAGAGAAGGGTGAGGCTAAGCTATATGGAATGGATAATCTAGAGCTTGGGAGAAGAGTGTTCTACAAGGAAAAAATCAATGTGATAGAGGAGGGAACACTTAACTATATGCCATATAAGGCAAGTCCAAAGGGAGCAAAGGAGAAGATACAGGATATGATATCTTTTATCTATGGACTTGGAGAGAGAAAGGTACTTATGGGATATGGAGATAGATGTGAGAGAGTTTATCTGACATCTGCACTGTGTGAGAGTATTCCAAGTGGATTGGAGAGTAAGGCTGAGATAGTTGATCTTCAAGGGCTTTGGAATAGGAAGAGTAAGAAAGAGAAAGTTTTAATTAAAGGGGTATTCAAATTTAATGATGAGATATTTGAAAAGATAGATGGTGAGACAGTTATGATATTTACACAACCTCTATCTGAAGATGGGATAATCAGTGAGGAGAGAAAGATAGAGCTATACTCTAAAATGATAGCTAAATATCCTAATAGCTCTGTAATTATAAAGAGTCATCCGAGGGAGAAGACAGATTATTCAAAATATTTTAAAGATTGTTATGTGATGAAGGAGAGATATCCTATTGAGCTACTTATAGTTATGGGGGTAAAGCTTGAGAGGGTTGCTACACTGTTCTCTACAGCTGTATTTAGTTTTGGAAAAGATGTGAAGGTTGATTTTTATGGAACAGAGGTAGACGATAAGATATTTGAAAGATTTGGTAGCTGTGATAAGATAATG
>JAHLFN010000009.1 GCA_018883725.1 Candidatus Fusobacterium pullicola
AATGCAAGGGTTAAGTCTTCGACTTATTGAATTTTTTAGCATTCGATTTCACTGAGTTAATCTAACTTCTCTTCATAAATTACACAATTCTTTGAGTTTTCTTAAATTAATTTACTGGCTGAGTAGTTACATTTTCTAATACTAGTAATTGAGCAATTCTAGAAATTCATATTACTAAAATTTTAGTAGTATGGATTTATTTATCATCAACCTTTAATTGTAAAACATCAGGTCTAGAGTAGTGACCACAAACATCAAACTCCATTCTACTCATAGGAACTTTATTCATATCTAACTCTGCATAGATAATCTCTTCTCTATCCCAGACAGGTTCAGTTTCATAGTGTCCATAAGGGTCAACTATACAGCTTCCTCCTCTACAAACTATATTATCTAATCTATCTATCTCCTCTTTAGAAAGTAAATCTTTAGGATAATCATCTTTAGTAAAATACATATCACAGTTGATAAAGTAGCAGTGTCCTTCAATGGCAATATGTTTTATTGTATCTTGCCACTCTTTATTATCATTTGTATTAGGAGAGATATAGATAGTGATACCTTTTTCATAAAGAGCAACTCTAGCAAGAGGCATATAGCTTTCCCAACAGATTAAACTTCCAATGTTACCCCAAGGTGTATCACATACAGGGAAATAGTGTTTGTTAGCATCTCCCCATACCACTCTTTCACTTCCAGTAGGTTTTAATTTTCTATGAACTGATACAATCTCCCCTTCTGGAGAAAATATAATATTACTATTATATAAAGTAGCAGTTTCTAAATCTCTTTCCGATACTCCAATACTCACATAGACTTTATATTTTTTTACAACTTCAGCAATAGCATCAGTCTCTTTTCCAGGAATAACTATTGAGTTATCATAGTACCTTTTCCAATCCACTCTTCCAAACTCTTTTCTACTTCCAACAGTAAAGCCAAATGTCATTCCATAGGGATATCCAGGGATAAAAAGTTCAGGAAAAACTATAAGTTCACTTCCTTTACTGGCACTTTCCTCTATATAATCTATAACTTTTTTTACACACTCATCTTTGTTGAAAAGTATAGGTGCTGCCTGTACAACTGCTATTTTACATTTTTCTTTTAAATCTTTCATATTAAACCTCCATTTTAATATATTATCTAATTCTCATATTTTTCTAGTGCTAACTTATATTTTTGTATAAACCACTCCTTTAGAGAGAGAGGCTCTAGTATTTTTACATCATCTAAAAAATATGCAAAATATCTTTTAGCTTGCTCTTCAGAACATCTAAATTCATAGATATCTCCATTTTGAGAGATAGTCTCTGGACGGTTGAGTGCAAGAGTAGAGAGAAGTTTTTGTCCCTCCTCTGTTAAAGAAACTTTTATTTTTTTCCCTTGAGATAAAAAAGGATCAAAGTTTTTTATTACATTTTCAATAAAATCTTTATTTTCCCATTCTTTTTCCTCTTGAGTTATAAAAATAGTTTTGGTATTACTAAGCTTATAGTTTTTATATCTCATCTCAAGAAAGTCATAACAAAATATGTAGTTTCCCAATTCTAGCTTAGAGCTGCCAATATAAAAAGGGAGAATAGAAGTTTTTCTCTCATCATCAAAGGTAAGCTTTAAAACTCTTTTATTTTTAATTCCATATTTTATACGATTGACAATATCCTCATAGAGAAATAGCTCTCTCGAACTTTTAGATTGATGAGTATATCTATATATCATTTTTCTTATAAAGTCAGCCTCTATCTGAATTTTTTGCTCAGCTAAAATATCATAATAAATATTTCTATTGTTTTTATTGAGATTGAATTGAATAATCCCTTTATTATCCTCTTCACTATAAATGTTTTCAATTCTTTCCTCTTTCAATTTGTCAAAGATATAATTTATAAGAAAGTTTTTAGTAACTTTAAAACTCTGACAATCAGCCTCAATAATATCAATAGCACATTTATTAAGTGTTACACGAATTTTTTTTTCCATTATATAATCCTTTCAAAAAATATAGAGGAGTTTCCTCCTCTATATTGTAACATATTTAAATAGTTTTCAGCTATCTTTTTCTATCTACTGATTTCTTATATTTTTAAATTGAGATTTTATTAAATTTAATTTTTCAGGAGAAGTAAGTAGTTCATATCCTAAAATGGCTAAGGCTTTTCCTCCTAAGATTAAAGCTTCATTCCCACAAGATGATTTAGCAGCTTCAGCAAATTCCAAACTATGCCCTGCAACATCAGAGTTACAAATTTTTATACTAGGTTGAATAGTTGGAATAACTTGGCTAACATTTCCAACATCAGTAGAACCAATTCCTTTTTTATGTTCTTTACTAACTTCTACTCCTAATCTTTTCATAACATCAACATAAAAATCATCAAATATAGGAGTAGGTATTACATTATCAACTCTGTTTTGAAAACTTGAAACATTCTCTTTACAACCTGTCATAGTAGCTGCACCTTTAGCTATTGCAACTACTTTTTCAGTCACTTCATCACAACCTTCTTTAGTAGCTGCTCTTATATAAAAACGAGCTTTTGTATAGCTTGGAATAATATTAGGAGCATCTCCACCATGAGTTATGATACCATGTATTTTTATATCAGGAGTAAGATGTTGTCTTAAAGTAGCTATTCCATTGAAAAAGTGTAAAAGAGCATCTAAAGCATTCTTTCCTTTTTCAGGACAACCTGAAGCATGAGCTGGAGTTCCAAAGAACTCAAAGTCTAAAGGGTTTACAGCTAAACTTTTTCCAGTTGTTAAGTTCTCTGTACCTGGATGTATAATCATAGCTACATCAATATCTTTAAAAAGGTTTTCCCTAACAAAAGAACCTTTAGCACTTCCATTTTCTCCACCCTCTTCAGCAGGGCAACCAAAAACAATAACTTCTCCAGGAGTATTTTTTAAAGTTTCTCCTAGAGCAATAGCTCCAGCTATACTAATACTTCCTATTATATTGTGCCCACAAGCATGCCCTAAGTTTGGAAGAGCATCATATTCAGCTAAAAAGCTTATCTTAGGATAAGCTCCGAGAGGAGATTTTTTTCTAGCTATAAATCCTGTTGGATGACCAGCTATATTTTTTTCTATTTCAAAACCATACTCTTTTAAAGTGTTTGTAAGTAATTCACAAGCAAAATACTCTTTATTTCCAACTTCTGGATTTTTATGAATCTGTTGGCTCACTTCTATAAATTTTTCTCTATTTAAATCAATAAAATCTATAATTTTTCTTTCCATAAATATCACTCCTATTAGTTAACTATTATATTTTTTAGAATACAGGAACAGATGAACCTTTGTAATATTCGATTATTAAATCTTTTATTTTTTGTGATTGATAAACTTCTACTACTCTTTTTACAAGAGGATTATCTTTGTTGTCTTCTCTGCTAGCAATAATATTAAAGTAAGGTTTTAACTTTTCATTTTTAGCATCTTCCAAAAATAATGAGTCTTCTAATGGAGAATAATTAGCTTCTACAGCAACTCCATTATTTATAACAGCTATATCCACATCATCAATAGATCTAGGGATTTGAGTTGCTACAAGTTCAACAATTTTTAAATTCTTAGGATTAGAGATTATATCTTTAATTCTAGGAAACAATCCTGACCCTTCTGCTAATTTTATAAGTCCTGCTTCTTGAAGTAGGATTAAGGCTCTTCCAGAGTTAGAGCTATCATTAGGTATAGCAACAGTTGAATTATCCTTTAGTTGTGATAAATCTGTAATTTTTTTAGAGTATATTCCCATAGGGGCTATCACAGTATAAGCTATATTTTCAATAGTTAAATTATGTTCTTTCTTAAAAGTATCAAAGTATATCTCTGTTTGAAAAGCATTTAAATCTATCTCTTTTTCTTGAAGAGCTAAGTTTGGTCTAATATAATCTCCAAAACTAACAAATTTCAAAGTTATGTTTTCCTTTTTTAATTCATCTCTCACTGTTTCCCAAACAATACTTTCATCTCCATTGATTCCTAGTTTAATTATATTTTCTTGAGAAATTTTTTCACCACCACAGTTAACAAAAAGTAGTGTTAGAATTGATGTAATAATGATATATTTTAATTTTTTTAACATAGTATCTCTCCTTTTATATTTTAGTGTTTAATTTTTTGAATAAGTTTTTCCCCTATCCATTGTATAGTTGTAATCATAAGAATTAAGATTATAATAGTTACTACCATAATATCTGTTTTAAAATGTTGATATCCATATCTGATGGCAAAATCTCCAAGTCCCCCACCACCAACTGTACCAGCTACTGCAGAAAAACTAATAAGACTAACTGTTGTAATAATTAGAGCATATATGATTTCTGGGAGAGCTTCTCTTAGAAGAACCCTATAGATTATTTCAAATGGAGAGGAACCCATAGCATAAGCTGCTTCAATTACTCCAGAATCTACACTAGATAGAGCTGATTCAATTTGTCTAGCTATAAATGGAGCTGACCCAAAGATTAAAGGAACAATCGCTCCCTTTAGTCCTATTGTAGTTCCTACTATAAATCTAGTTACTGGGATTAAAGCTGCTAATAGAATAACAAAGGGAATAGACCTTAATATATTTATTATTCTAGCTAAAGTTGTATTTATAAAGGTATTTTCTAAAATACCATTTTTTTTAGTAACAGCTAGGGCTATTCCTAAAATTATACCAATGAGAGTTGAAATTATACCAGCTATAAATACCATTATAATTGTTTCTCCAAGTGCTGTATAAAGTTCTTCACGATAGTATATTACATTTTTTAAATATTTATATGCAAATTCCAACATTTTTTAAAACCTCCGTATCTATATTGTTTTGGTTTAAGTAGTTTATGGCATTTGAAACCTTTTCTTCACTTCCTTCAAATTTAACAATGAGATTTCCAATAGATGTTCCTTTAATAATTTCAATATTACCAAAAAGAATACTAGCATCTATATCCAATTTCCTAGAAATTTTTGAAATATAAGCTTCCTCAGCATTTTCACCTATATATGATAGCTTTATAAAATGCTCATCAGGTTTTGATGGTAGATTTTCAAGATATTCAGATATTTTTTTACTATTAAATATTGTAGAAAGAAATTTTTTTGTAATATCAGCTTTTGGTCTTGAAAATACTTCTACAATATCTCCTTGTTCCTTAATTTCTCCATCTTCCATAACTATAACTCTATCACATATTTCTTTTATTACTTCCATTTGATGTGTTATTAGGATAATTGTAACTCCTAATTCTTGATTAACTTTTTTTAGAAGCTTTAGAATAGAAATTGTAGTTTCAGGGTCTAGAGCAGAAGTAGCTTCATCACATAGAATTATATCTGGTTTATTAGCAAGAGCTCTTGCTATACCTACTCTCTGTTTTTGTCCTCCAGATAGTTGAGATGGATAATTCTCCTTTTTTTCTTTTAAGTTAACTAGGTCAAGTAACTCCTCTACTCTTAAATCTATCTCCTTTTTAGATAAGTTACTTCCCTTTAATGGATAGGAGATATTTTTAGAGATGGTTCTACTTTTCATTAGATTAAAGTGTTGAAATATCATTCCTATTTTTTTTCTAATTTCTCGAAGTTCTTTATCATTTAGAGTATTTAGTGTGACTCCATTAATGATAACTTCTCCAGTAGTGGGTGGTTCTAAGAGATTTATACATCTGAGTAGTGTACTTTTACCTGCTCCAGAGTATCCTATAATCCCTACGATTTCCCCAGGATTAAAAGAGAGATTGATATTTTTCAATGCCTCTACTTTTTTTCCATTGTCATAGTAAGTCTTGCTGATGTTCTTTAGTTCAATCATAAAATCCTCCCTAGAAAAAAAATTATAAAAAAAACTCTATTACCATCAAGTAATAGAGTTGGATACAAAATTAGTATCTTCCATCTGTCTGGAATTAGCACCACATCTATAAGATAGGTTGCTGAAACGTCATAGAGCCAGTCTCTCGGTTTCTCTTGATGGTTTGTTTTTTGTTGTTGGGCTAATTATATACCTAAGAATACTATTTTGTCAATATTTTTTTATAATAATTCTCCATATTTTTTAATATACTGTTTTTTAACTAGTGTAACTAGTAGCATATATCCTACTATTGTTAGGATTAAGAAGAACCAATAGATAAGTGGTAATTGAGTTAATCCTAATAGATTTCCTAAAGGAGTATATGGAATTATTGAAACAACTAAAATTCCTAACATTGTAAGTACAGTTACAGGTAAAGAAGTTATACTTTGAATAAAAGGAATTTTTGGAGTTCTTATCATATGGATAACTAGAGTTTGCGACCACATAGACTCAATAAACCAACCTGTTTGGAACATAGCTTCATAAGCTGCTCTCAATGTTTCTTGCTCAACTGGGATAGAATTATATAGTACTCCATTTGATACAAACATAGGGCAGATAACAAAATACATCAATAAGTATGTAGTTATATCAAATATAGAGCTAGTAGGTCCTATCCATAACATAAATTTTCCAATAGAACTTGCTTCCCATTTTCTAGGAATTTTTAAAAACTCTTTATCTACATTATCCCAAGGGATAGCAGTACAAGATAGGTCATAGATTAGATTTAATAGAATTAAGTGTATACTCATCATTGGTAAAAATGGCAAAAAAGCACTAGCAATCAATACAGAAAACATATTACCAAAATTAGATGATGAAGTCATCTTTATATATTTAATCATATTAGCATATGTTTTATGTCCTTCTATAATTCCCTCTTCTAAAACCATCAAATCCTTTTCAAGTAAGATTATATCAGCAGATTCTTTGGCTATATCAACAGCAGTATCTACTGATATTCCAATATCAGCTTCTTTCATAGCAGTGGCATCATTTATTCCATCTCCCATAAATCCTACTATATGACCATTTCTTTTCAAAATTTGTACTATTCTAGTTTTTTGTAAAGGAGATAATTTAGCAAAAATATCTACTCTTTCAACAGTTATTGCAAGCTCTTCATCACTCATATTATCAATATCAGAGCCAAGTAAAATTTCACTATTGTTAAGGCCAACCTTTCCACATATACTTTTTGTTACCTTATCATTATCACCAGTTAGAACTTTAGTTCTCACTCCATACTCTTTTAAAGCTGAGATAGCTTTTGCTGTTGTAGACTTAGGAGGATCTAGAAAAGCTAGGTATCCCATAAGTACCATATCCATCTCATCACTTACACCAAAACTTTCTACAGGAGAAGGGTTTGTTTTTTGAGCAAGAGCAATAACACGAAGTCCATCTCTATTTAATTTATCAACAGTTTTTAATATTTCTTCTTTTATTTTTTCGGATAACAATACTATTTTATCTTGGTACTCAGTGTACTTACAGATAGAAAGCATCTCTTCAACTGCTCCTTTTGTAATCATCTGTCTTTTACCTACATGATCTTCAACTACTACAGTCATACGACGACGAGAGAAGTCAAAGGGAATCTCGTCAACTTTTATATATATTTTATCTAAATCTATGAGTGAACTATCTTTTTTTCCCTCTTCATATGTTTTTTCAATAATAGATATATCTAAAAGATTTTTTAATCCAGTTTGAAAGTAACTATTTAAAAAAGCATGACGAAGTACACGATTATTTTCATTTCCATGGACATCCATATGATACTCCAAAACTACTTTATCTAAAGTTATAGTTCCAGTTTTATCAGTACATAATATATCCATAGAGCCAAAATTTTGTATTGAATTGAGATTTTTAACAATAATTTTCTTTTTTGACATAGCTACAGCACCTTTAGCTAAACATGTAGTAACTATCATTGGTAACATCTCAGGAGTTAATCCTACAGCTATTGAGATAGCAAAGAGTAAAGCTTGTATCCAACTTCCTTTAGTAAATCCATTTATAAAAAATACAATAGGAACCATTATCATCATAAAACGGATAAGCAACCATGAAACAGAGTTAACCCCCTTTTCAAAGCTAGATTCAATTTTTTTCTCAGAGACTAACTCTTTAGATATTCCACCAAGTATAGTTCTATCTCCAGTAGCTATAACTATCCCTATTGCAGAACCACTTATAACATTACTTCCCATAAAAACTAAGTTATTTAATTCAGTTATAGCAAGAGAGATATCAGATACTTGATTGGCTTTTTTTTCTATAGGCTCACTCTCTCCAGTTAAAGATGATTGACTGACAAAAAAATCTTTAGATTCAATTATTCTTAAATCAGCAGGGATAATATCACCAGCAGCAAGATATATAATGTCACCAATTACGACATTTTCCAAGGGAATCTCTTTTTTATTCTCACCATATCTTTTAACTGAAGTTGTAGTTGTTATCATAGTTGAAAGAGCTTCAGCAGCATTATTACTTTTTTCCTCTTGAATAAAACGTAGGATACCAGATATTGTAACCATAGTTGTAATTATAATTACTGTAATTGGTGAAAAATCTTCTAGGGTATTATTGTACCAAGGAATAATCATATCTGTGATTGTAGATACAATAGCTAAACAGAAAAGCACAGCTGTAAAAGGATTTATAAAAGCTTCAACTATTTTTTTTATAAAAGATTTTTTACTACCATGAGTTATAATATTTTTTCCAAATATCTCTAAAAGATGTTTAGCATTTTCATTAGTAATTCCCTCTATAGAACTATTTAGAATTTGAAAAATCTTCTCAGTAGACAAAAAAGAGAACTCTTTTATTTTTTTACTTTCTTCATCTCTTAAATTTTTTGTATTTAAGTTTGTTCTTATAATATTTTTTAATTTTTTCATAGCTATCCTCCTAAATTTAAAAATTTTGATTTAGATAGCATATATTTAAAAGAACTGGGCAAGTTTAAAAACAGACATAGAAAAATATGTCTGATATATATTGAACTTTTAAACATATACTACTGCCACTATTTTCTACGTCCATTTTGTACCTCCTAAAAATCAAGAAAATAAAAACTCCATACCAAGTCAAACAATGGTATGGAGAAAAATCTAAAATAAATATAAAAAATAGTTCTATTTTTTACCACCGTTTGAGCTTTAACTCTGCAGGGCGGTGAAGTTACATTAGATAACACCTTGGTTTCGATGTTGCCTGTTCAAACCAACGCATAGTGTCTCCACTATTTTGCGGCAGTAACCCATATCCCTGTAGTAGCCTTACTTACCGGAATTATTAAGTTGTCTAAAGTATAGTATAAAATTTTTTAATTGTCAAGAAAAAATTTATTAGATTCCTATGTTAAAGAAATAATAGTAAATTTTTTTCTTTTTTATTTTGATACCTTTAGATATAAAATGTAGTATAATATATAAAAGGGGTTTTATTTATACAACTTAGGGGGGGATACTTATGTCAATATTAACTAAAGAATTAATTAAAAAATTTGAAGAGGCAGAATATCTTAATGAAATACTAAAAAGTCTAGAGAGATTACAAAAAGAAAAAGGCTATACTGATGAAGAGATGGATAAAGATTTAGATGTTGCTCTTTGGAGAGCTTATGTTTATAATAATATGGATTCCTATGAATTTTTTGAATTATCAGAGAAAACTTTATCTAAAGTAAAGGAAAAAGGGATAAAAAATGGAGTCTGGTGTTACAGGTACTCTTGTGCTCTTGCCTATCTTAGAAGATTTGATGAAGCATTAAAATATAGTAGATTAGGAACAGAGGTGGAACCAACATATCCTTGGGGATGGTTGCAATTAGGTAAGCTCTGCTATAAGTTTAACTTATTAGATGAAGCTTTTAATGCTATTGATATGGGATTAAAACTTGTTCCTAATGATTATGAATTTTTAACTTTAAAAGATGATATAGAAAATGATAGGGGATACGCTTATGCAAACTCTCATTACATAAATGAGGAAATTGATAAAAGCTCAGAGAAAAAACTTATAGATATTGATGATGATAAATTATACAAGGAGTTTTTAAGTAAGAGTGAGTTAGAGAAAAAATTAGATATCTTACATAAAGAGGATAAAAATCAAGAGATTATAGAGATAATTAATTCTCTACCTAAAGAAGAATTAACTTATAATATACTTGGAAGACTTGCAAGAGCTTATAATAATAATGATGAGTATGAAAAGGGAGAAGATATTTTATTAATGATAAAAGAGAGAGGGGAGAAAGATTCACTATGGAATTTCCGTATGGGATACTCTTGTTATTATTCAGGAAAACTCAAAGAAGCTCAAAAATATTTAGAGAGATGTTTGGAATTAAATCCTGATGAACTAGATGGAGATATTCTTTTAAGATATACTTATTCTGATTTAGCAAACAAAAAATTAAATGAAGGAAAAAATGAAGAGGCGATAGAATATTTAAAAAAAATAATAGCTATAGCTAAAGATAACGAGGGAATTATCTATGGAGAGTCTGAATTAGCTTGGGCATATGACTATATGAGAGAATTTGAAAAAGCTTATAAACATTTAGAAAAAGCTAGAAAATTAGGAAGAGATGATATTTGGTTACATTCTGAATTAGGATACTGTTTAGAAGGATTGAATAGATATGAAGAAGCTGTTGAAGAGTTTAAAAAAGCTATTGATATGGGAAGAGATGATATCTGGATTTTTACAAGATTAGGGACAGTATATAGAGAGTTAGGAAAATATGATGAAGCACTTGAAGAGTATTTTAACGGGTTGAAGATTGATAATAATGATATCTATATAAATTCAGAAATAGCATGGATATATGATACAATAAAAAATGAGTGTAATATAGGACTAAAGTATTTAGAAAAGGTAAAAGAATTAGGAAGAGATGATGCATGGATAAACTCAGAGTTTGGCTGGGTTTATAATTATCTTGAAAAATATGAAGAGGGGTTATTATATCTAGAAAAAGCCAAAGAGTTAGGAAGAGATGATGTTTGGATAAACTTTGAAATAGGTTACTCTTTAATGAGATTAGATAGGAAAAAGGAGGCCTTAACTTATTATTTAAAAGCAAAGGAGTTAGGGGGAGATAACGTAGGAATATATAGTGAATTAGGCTATTGCTTAGATAGTCTAGAAAGATATGAGGAAGCTTTAGTATATTTAGAAAAAGCTAGAGAGTTAGGGAGAGATGATATTTGGATAAATTCAGAGATAGGTTATTGTTTGAGCAGATTAGAGAGATATGAAGATGGACTAATATATTTGGAAAAGGCAAAAGAATTAGGAAAGAATGATATTTGGCTTTACTCAGAGTTGGGATATTGTTTAAAAAAATTAAAAAAATATGAAGAGGCTTTAGTTTACTATGAAACAGCAAATAGTATAGGAAGAGATGATGAATGGTTAAATGTTGAGATAGCAGAGTGTCTAGGAGAGTTAGGTAGAATAGAAGAGGGGATAGCAAGGTTACAAAAAATACTTACTTTTAAAGAGTGTGATGAAATATTATTAAACTCTCAGATAGGATATATGTATGGAAAGATAAATAACTCTAAAGAAGCTTTAAAATACCTGTATAGAGCTGAAGAGTTGGGGAGAAAAGATGTTTGGCTTTATTCAGAGATAGGTTGGAACTTAGCTGATAATTTAGAAACTTATCAAGAGGCTCTTGAGTATTTTAATAAAGCAAAAAATTTAGGAAGAGATGATGCTTGGCTAGAGGGACAAATTGGGTTTGTATTAAGTAAACTGGGAAATTATAATAAAGCAATAGAACATTTGGAGAAAGCAAAGTTTACATTGCCAAATGATAGTTGGATAACTTATCAATTAGGTAGTGCTTATAGAAAATCCGGAGATGTTGTAAAAGCTATTGAGATTTTAGAACAATCACTGATAATTACACAATTTAGAGGTTGGGTAGAATTAGAATTAGCATTTTGTTATGCTTTAATTGAAGAGAAAGAGAAAGCTAAAAAATATTTAAAAGAAGCTGAGTTATATATAGGTGGAGAAAAGGAAAATTCATCAGAAGTAAAGAGAGATTTTGAAATGGTAAAACAACTTCTTCAAGCAACAGATTATAAAATATAAGAGAACTTAGAAAAACTCTAGCTTTCGTTAGAGTTTTTTTGTATAATTAGTATTATAGTTGGAAAGGAGTAAGATATGAAATTAAGATTTTTTGGAGATATAGATATCAATAAAGAATACCATGAAACTAAAATTCATTTAAATGATAGAGATATAGTATTGGACCTAAATTTAGATGAAGTGATTGGAGAAAAAGATTGGGTATTACAGTATGATGAGTATGTTTCAAAACTAAGTGTTTTTAGAGAAAGAATTGAAGAAAAGTTGAATGAAGACTTTGATGAATGGGGTATTACTAAGGAATGGATAGATTGGCACATAGAAGAGCTAGATAAGCAAGATATAGAGAGATTAACTACAGGAATAGATCCAAAATTACCAGTAGATGAGAAAATATTTACTGCATTAAACTTAGTAAGAGTAGGAGTTTATCCAAAGTATGAAGAGTATGCAATATGGGACTTTATGTTGGATAAGAAAATTAGTAATCAAATACTTGTAGTAGTTACTGATAATCAAGGAAATATTTTAGATATTACTTGGGAAAGTTAAGGAGGAATAGTTATGGAAAAAAATAATTTAATTAATGGATTTATTCTTTTTAAGGATACAGATTGTAATTATGAAGAGATTAAAAAAAATCTAAAAAAAGATTGGAATATAGATATAAATAGTGAGGTAAAAGAGAGTTCAGTTGTATTTAATGTTGGAAATACTATGGTAGCTCTTTCATTCATTGAAACACCAGTTCCAAATGGAGAAGCAGAAGCCAATGCTAAAAATAATATTTTTTGGGAAAACGGAGTAGAGAAAACTTCTGAACATAAAGCACATATGATAGTAGCTATAACTGGAGGAAAAGATCCGGTAAAAAGTGCTAAACTATTTGTAAAAGTAGCTTCAAGTATATTAAAATTAAAAAATACAATAGGAATTTATAAAAATCCAACTGTAATTCCCTCAGATTTCTATATTGAGGTAGCTGATGAGCTAAGAGAGGATTCATTTCCAGTATTAGATGTAGTTTACATAGGAATGTATAGAAGTGATGATGGTATATGTGGTTATACAGAGGGATTAGAGTATTTTGGTAAAAAAGAGATAGAAATAATTGATACAGATGTTGAAGTATTAGAGTTATATGAATTTTTAATAGATATAGCTAATTATGTAATCACTTGTGATGCTAAATTAGGTGATGGAGAGACAGTTGGATTTTCTCCAGAGCAAAAACTTCCTATTTCAATTTCAAAGGGAGTAGCTTTAAAGCAAGATACAGTAAAAATAGAGTTCAATAATAGTAATAAGTAAAAATTTGATATAAATAAGGAGAGAGTGATGATAGATATAAATGAAGATTTATGGTTTGATACTTTTGAGGAGTATTCTATAAAATTTGGAGATGTAAGACCAGATTATAAAAAATTAAAGCCTGAGGAAGCTGAGATGGGTGCACTATTCAATATGGAATTAGATATGCATAATGGAGGTTTTTTACAATTTTATTGTAACTGGGGATATGAAGCTTATATATATGCTTTAAGAGGATTAGAGAGTATAGGAGCATTAGAAACTAAAAAAATTCTTGAGAAGCAATATGGTGTAATAGCTAGATTAAAAGATGATAAGAGAGTAGATGAACTTTGGGCTATTCCTGAATTTTTAAAGGATAG
>JAHLFN010000010.1 GCA_018883725.1 Candidatus Fusobacterium pullicola
TTAGATTAGTGTGTGGTAACTTTAATTTTAGCAGGAAAATTTACTTGTCTCACTATTTTTTTTGGGAAAAAAGTAAAAAAGGTGTTAATACCTAAATGTCTATAGGTACCAACACCAAAAATTATACACCCAATATAAAACTCTTTTTTGTTAGACAAGCTAGTAAAGTTTTGGTATAATATAAAGAAGTTCAGAAAATATTAAAAGAAAAATAAAGGTGAAATATGGAAAAGATATTTGAACAAGTAGCTAAAGAATTGGGATTATCTCTAGTTCAAGTAACAAATACTATGCAACTTTTAGATGAAGGGGCTACAGTGCCTTTTATAGCAAGATATAGAAAGGAAGTTACTAATAATCTAGATGAGATAGAGATAGGAAAGATATTAGAAACAGTTACATATCAAAGAAACTTAGAAAAGAGAAAAGAGGAAGTAATAAGACTTATTGAAGAGCAAGGGAAACTGACTGATGAAATAGTCAAAGCGGTTGCTCTAGCTACAAAACTTCAAGAGGTAGAAGATATATATTTCCCATATAGAAAAAAGAGAAAAACGAAGGCTGACATAGCAAAAGAAAGAGGATTGGAGCCTTTAGCTAACTATATATTAGAGGCAACTTCAGAGGAAGCTATAATTAAAAAAGCTGAGGAGTTTTTTAATGAAGAAGTAACAACTTCAGAGGAAGCAGTGGAAGGAGCTATGCTTATACTAGCTCAAAATATCTCTGAAACTCCGATATATAGAGAAAAAATCAGAGAGATAATGTTGACTAAGGGAGTTATTACAACAAAGGAGACTAAAAAAGCAAGAGAGCTAGATGCAAAGAAGGTTTATTCAGATTATTATCAATATAGTGAGCCAATTTCAAAGATGCCATCTCATAGAATCTTAGCTGTAAATAGAGGAGAGAATGAGGAGATACTATCTGTATCTATCGGATTTGAAGATGATGTAAGAGCAAGAGTTGAAGGGATTATTTTAAAGGATTTTAAAAATAAAAACTTACAAGAAACTTATAAAAAGATAGTAGTTGATGCTTTAGATAGATTAATTCTTCCGTCTATTGAAAGAGAGGTAAGAAATATTCTGACAGATAAGGCAGAAGAGGAAGCTATTAGAGTATTTAAGGAAAACTTAAAAAATCTATTGATGCAAGCTCCATTAAAAGAGAAAAATATTTTAGCTTTAGACCCAGGATATAGAACTGGTTGTAAAGTTGCTGTTATAGATAAAAATGGTTTTTATAGAGAAAATGATGTATTTTTCTTGGTTGCTGATATGCATACTCCAAAACAGTTAGAGACAGCTGAAAAGAAGATTATAGATTATGTGAAAAAATATAATATAGATATAATTGTAATAGGAAATGGAACAGCCTCAAGAGAAACGGAGAGTTTTGTGGCAGGAGTTATAAGAAAAAACAATCTAAATACAAAGTATCTTATTGCAAATGAAGCGGGAGCTTCAATTTACTCTGCTTCAAAAATAGCAGCTGAAGAGTTTCCAGATCTTGATGTAACAGTTAGAGGAGCTATATCAATAGGAAGAAGAGTACAAGATCCACTAGCTGAATTAGTGAAGATAGATCCTAAATCAATAGGTGTAGGAATGTATCAACATGATGTAAATCAAGGTAAATTAGATGAGTCTTTAGATGCTGTTATTACATATGTTGTAAATAGTGTTGGAGCTAATCTAAATACTGCCTCTTGGGCACTACTTTCACATATCTCTGGTATAAAGAAAAATATAGCTAAAAATATAGTTGATTATAGAAAAGAGAATGGAAACTTTAAAAATAGAAAAGAGCTTTTAAAGGTGAAAGGAATAGGAGCAAAGGCTTATGAACAGATGGCTGGATTCCTAGTAATTGTAGATGGAGAAAATGTATTAGATAATACAATTATTCACCCAGAATCATATCATATAGCAAAAGAGTTACTTCAAAAGGCTGGATTAAGTGTTGAAGAGTATGGAAAGGACTTAAATGCTGCTAGAGAGAGATTAAAGGATTTTAATTATAGTAATTTTGCTAAGGAAAATGGTTATGGAGAAGAGACAGTAAAGGATATTTATGAGGCTTTAATAAGGGATAGAAGAGATCCGAGAGACAACTTTGAAAAACCTCTTCTAAAATCAGATATTTTAAATATAGAGAATTTACAACCAGGAATGGAGATAGAAGGAACAGTTAGAAATGTTGTAAAATTTGGAGCTTTTATAGATATAGGATTAAAAAATGATGCTCTTTTACATATTTCTGAAATATCAGATAAATTTATAGATGATCCAAGTAAGGTATTATCTGTAGGACAAATTGTTAAAGTTAGAATTAAGGATATAGATAAAGAAAGAGAGAGAGTAGGATTAACTAAAAAGGAGAAATAGTCAGAATGAGAGTAAATAAAAATTCTCTTTTAGTCAGAATGATATTTTATAACGATATTGCTATAATAGTGGCTTCTACTACAATAGCTCTTTTTTTGACATTCATAGCTTTTCAAAACCTAGAATCTAGAGTTATAGACTCGGCAAGAGATAAAATTGTTTTAATGAATAGAGCATATAATGGAGAGATTTTAAGAGCGAAGGATGATTTAAATCAAACTTTAAGAAATATCTCTACATTAAGTAATAGAAGTTTAAAAAATATAGCTAGCTATAATGAAAAAGTAGCTATAATAAGAAATCAACTGACTAGAAGGAATTATGAGCTTTACTCTGACTCTATCTTATCAATAGTAGATGAAAATGGTTTTATTTTAGGTGAAACCAAGAGAAAGGGAATTCCAAATAAAATAGATAGAGAGACTTTTAAGGCTAATGTATCTAATGCAGATAATGATATAAAAACAAGCTACTTCTCAAAAATAGATGATAGAATTTATAATAAAATAATTGTGAGATATAATGATGAGAGTAATAGAAAGTTATACTTAGTTTTAACCTTTCCAATTACTGAAAAAACTATTAAAAATTTAGCAAGTCTATCAAGCTTAGGAGAAGATGATAAAATTTTCTTAATAGTGGATGAAAAATACAAGATGGGTAATTTTAGTTTAGAAAAAAACACTCAATTTTTGAGCAAAAGAGATGTCAATAGAATGGCTAATAAAGGTTATAATTATATCTACAGAAGAAAAAATATTGATAATGAAGCTTATTATATAGCTCTATCAGATATATATGATTACCAAAATAGGTATATTGGAAGTTTTGGAGTAGCAATATACTATGAGAATATAGAGAGATTAAAATTAGTTATCTCTCTTTCGGTAATAGTAATTGTATTAGTTTTTATTGCAATAAGTACAACTATATCCTCTAGAATGTTTAGTAAACTTTTAGAACCATTAGGGAGAATAATGGAAGCGGCGGAAGAGGTAAGTAAGGGAAATTATAGAATTTTTGTAAAGCCAGAGGGTGTAGATGAGATGAGAACTCTCTCTAGAACCTTTAATAAAATGGCAGAGGATATCAGAGCCAATGAGGAGCAAGCTAAGAGTAAAAATAGAAAATTAGTGAGTACCTTAAAGAGAATAGATGCAGTAGAAAAAATTCTAATGAATATTCAGATAGAGAATGATATGAATATAACAGTGAAAGAGATTATGTCGGCACTAACCTCAGAGATGGGATTAGGGTTTAGTAGAGCAATGTATTTTAGATATAGTAGAGAAATTGATACTATGGTTGGAGAGTTTGCTGTTATAAATAATAAGATAAAAAGAGATATATCAAATGTGATAGAGAATGGTAGAGGTTTTAAGTTTCAGATAGAGGAGCTAAATAAACTTATAAAACTCATTAAGATACCATTTAAAAATAGTAATCTCATAGCCAAATCATTACTTGAAAAGAGAATTATCTTTCAAAATGATAAAGGATATAAACATGAATTGGGAAACGAGCTATTTAAAAGTTTGGGAATAAATAATTTCTTAATAATGCCAATATATACAGAGAAGAGAAATTATGGGTGTATAGTAGTTGATTATTTTGGAAAAAATAATTTGGTAACACAGGAAGAGGTTGAGTTACTCACACTTCTTTTCCTAAATATTTCAATTAGGATAAAGAATAGAAATCTAGAAGAGGAGAAGATAGATTTAGAGAGAACTGCAACAATAGGAAAGTTAGTAGATAGATTTTTTAAAAGTCGTGAAACTTCCTTTGAAAAAATGCTTGAGTTTACAGAAAAGATGCATGCCTATGATTCAAATAATACTCTATTTAAAATTCAGATTCAAGAGATAAAAGAGGAGATAAATAAGCTTAGAAGAGAGAGAGAGATTTTAAATGAGTATGTAGATATTAAGAAAAATAATCCTCTTGAAATTATAGAGATAGAGACAATTTTAGCAGAAATAATATCAGAAGTTGAGCCAAAATTGGAAAAATTAGGGATTAATATCTCAGTTTTTATAAACTATAATGGCAAAGTTTTAGGAAATAGAGCTAGGCTTAAAAGAGCTTTTTATGAGATAATAAAGAATGCTAAGGAATCTTTTGAAAAAAAGAATGATGATAATAAAAAAATAAATGTAATAGTGACAAAGGAAAAAAATGTCGATAAAATAAGAGTAAATATAATTGATAATGGAATTGGAATGACACAGGAGCAGTTGGAAAATATATTTGAACCTTTTGTAGGATATAATGAGAATGCTCCAGGACTAGGACTTTCAATAGTATCAAGAATAATAAAGGATCATCATGGGGTGATTAAATACTCATCTCAATTAGGTGAGGGAACAGAGGTAAAAATAACTTTAAATATATATAAGGAGGAGATTTTATAATGAGTGAAAAGGATTACGGAGCTACACTAAACCTTCCGAAGACAAGTTTTCAAATGAAAGCAAATCTTCCAAATAAGGAACCTAAAATCATTCAAAAATGGGAAGAAGATAAGATTTATGAGAAAGGATTAACAAAGGGAACAAAGTCATTTATATTACATGATGGACCACCTTATGCAAATGGAGATATCCATATAGGACATGCTTTAAATAAAATTTTAAAAGATATAATTTTAAAATATAAAAGACTTAGAGGATATAATGCACCATATGTTCCTGGATGGGATACACACGGTCTACCAATAGAGTTAAAAGTAACAGAGCAACTAGGAGAGAAGGCAAAGGATATGTCTCCATTAGAGATAAGAAAACTTTGTACAGAGTATGCTCTAAAATGGGTAGATATCCAAAGAGAAGGATTTAAGAGATTAGGAGTTTTAGGAGATTGGGAAAATCCTTATCTAACTTTAAAACCTGAGTATGAGGCAAAACAATTAGAGGTATTTGGAGAGTTATATGAAAATGGATATATTTTCAAAGGACTAAAACCAATTTACTGGTCACCAGTTACAGAAACAGCTCTAGCAGAAGCAGAGATAGAGTATAAAAATGTAACATCTCCATCTATCTATGTAAAAATGGAAGCTAATGCTGATTTATTAGAGAGACTTGGATTTACAGAGCAAGCTTGGGTAGTAATTTGGACAACTACTCCATGGACATTACCAGCAAATATGGCTATATCATTAAATCCTAACTTTGAGTATGGAGTATATAGAACTGAAAAAGGAAATTTAATCCTAGCTAAAGAGTTAGCTGAAAAAGCTTTTGCTGAGATGGAAATAGCTGAATATGAACTAGTAAAAGAGTTTGTAGGAAGTGAGTTAGAGAGAGCAACTTATAAGCACCCATTCTTAGATAGAACTGGTATGATAATTCTAGGAACACATGTAACTGCTGACGCAGGAACAGGATGTGTACACACAGCTCCAGGACATGGGCAAGACGACTATGTTGTTGGAACAAGATATGGAATAGAGGTAGTTTCTCCTATCAATAATAAAGGGGTATTAACAGAGGAAGCAGGACAATTTGCCGGACTATTCTACTTAAAAGCAAATAAAGAGATAGTTGCTTTCTTAACAGAGACAGGGCACCTATTAAAACTAAAAAATATAGAACACTCATATCCACACGATTGGAGATCAAAAACTCCAGTAATATTCAGAGCTACAGAGCAATGGTTCGTAAAAGCTGAAGGTTCAGACTTAAGAGAGAAAGCATTAAGAGCTCTTGATAATGTAGAGTTTGTACCAGCATGGGGAAGAAATAGAATAGGTTCTATGCTAGAAACAAGACCTGACTGGTGTATCTCTAGACAAAGAGTATGGGGAGTACCAATTCCTGTATTTTATAACGAAGAAACTGGAAAAGAGATCTATAATAAAGAGATTTTAGCAAGAGTAATAGAGATAGTTAAAAAAGAGGGAACAGCTGCATGGCTAACTTATACAGCTGAAGAGTTAATAGGAGAAGAGTTATTAGAGAAATATAACTTAAAAGGAGTAACTCTAAGAAAAGAAACAAATATTATGGACGTTTGGTTTGACTCGGGAGTATCTCATAGATCAGTTTTAGAAACTAGAGGAGAGTTACTACATAGACCAGCTGATATGTACTTAGAGGGATCTGACCAACATAGAGGATGGTTCCAAACATCACTTCTTACTTCAATAGGTTCTACACATGATGCTCCATACAAAAAAATCTTAACTCACGGATTTGTAAATGATGGAGAAGGTAAGAAAATGTCTAAGTCAGTAGGAAACGTAGTGGTTCCAGCTGATGTTATAAAAGTATATGGAGCAGATATTTTAAGACTTTGGTGTGCTTCAGTAGACTACAGAGAGGATGTAAAAATCTCTGATAATATCTTAAAACAAATGGCAGAAGCTTACAGAAGAGTAAGAAATACAGCTAGATATATTTTAGGAAACAGCAATGATTTCAATCCAGCAACTGATAAAGTCGCTTATAAAGATTTAATGGAAATCGATAAATGGGCATTAAATAAATTAGAGATATTAAAGAGAAAAGTTACAGAAAACTATGAAAAATATGAGTTCTATAACCTATTCCAAGATATTCACTATTTTGCTGGTGTAGATATGTCTGCTTTCTATCTAGATATTATAAAAGATAGATTATATACAGAAGGAACAGATTCATTAGATAGAAGATCAGCTCAAACTGTAATGACAGAGATACTATTAACTTTAACTAAGATGATAGCTCCAATCCTTTCATTCACAGCTGAGGAGATTTGGGATACACTTCCAGAAGCTTTAAAAGATGAGGAATCAGTACTATTAACTTCTTGGTATGAAGAAAATGATGAGTACTTAAACTCAGAAGTAGAAGCTAAATGGGCAGATATAGTAAAAATCAGAAAAGAAGCTAATAAATCATTAGAAAAAGCAAGACAAGGAGAGAATAGAATAATTGGAAACTCTCTTGATGCTAAGGTTATGTTATGCTCTAAAAATGCTGAGATGCAAAAATTCTTAGTAGAAAATAGAGATAGATTAGAGTTAGCTCTAATTGTTTCAAATGTTGAAATTGTAGATAATTGTGATGAGACATTTGTAGAGGGTGAAGAGTTAAAAGAGCTTTACATAAAAGTTGTACATGCAGAGGGAGAAAAGTGTGAAAGATGTTGGAAATATTCAACTGAGGTTGGACAAGATGCTGAACACCCTACACTTTGCCCAAGATGTGCTTCTGTATTAAAAAATAATTAGGAGATATTATGATATATATAGTTTTAATCTTGATACTTGTTGGTGCTGACCAACTTTCAAAATACCTCATAGATAGTCATATGTTGGAGGGAGAGACAATACCTTTAATAAGTAATTTTTTTCACATTACTTATGTAAAAAATAGGGGTATTGCCTTTGGAATGTTTCAAGGAAAACTAGATATAATAAGTATAGCTACAATTATAGCAATTGTAGCTATTGCTTATTACCTGTATAGAGAGAGAAATAAACTATCTGTAGTAGAGAAGATGGGATTTATCTATATCTTAGCAGGAGCTATTGGAAATATGATAGACAGAGCTTTTAGAGGATATGTAGTAGATATGGTAGACTTTAGAGGTATCTGGAGTTATGTATTTAATCTAGCAGATGTCTGGATAAATATGGGAGTAGTATTTGTACTATTAGATCAATTAATTCTTAGAAAGAAGAGAGAAACCGAGGAGGATAAATAATGACATTTCAAGAGATAATTTTTGCTCTTCAAAAATACTGGAGTTCAAAAGGGTGTGTACTAGGAAACCCTTATGATATTGAGAAGGGAGCTGGAACATTTAACCCAAATACATTCCTTATGTCATTGGGACCAGAGCCATGGAGTGTGGCATATGTTGAGCCATCAAGAAGACCAAAAGATGGAAGATATGGAGAGAATCCAAATAGAGTTTATCAACATCACCAATTCCAAGTTATAATGAAACCATCTCCATTAAATATTCAAGAACTATACTTAGAAAGTTTAAGAGTATTAGGAATAGAGCCAGAAAAGCATGATATTCGTTTTGTAGAAGATGACTGGGAATCACCAACATTAGGAGCTTGGGGACTTGGTTGGGAAGTATGGTTAGATGGAATGGAGGTAACTCAATTCACGTATTTCCAACAAGTAGGAGGACTTGAATTAGATCCTATTCCTGTTGAGATAACTTATGGACTTGAAAGAATAGCTCTATATATTCAAAATAAAGAAAATATCTATGATTTAGAGTGGGCTCCAGGAGTAAAATATGGAGATATGAGATTCCAATTTGAATATGAAAACTCAAAATACTCTTTTGAATTAGCTGATTTAGATAAACATTTCAAATGGTTTGATGAATTTGAGAAGGAAGCTAGCAGAATACTAGATGAAGGTTTAGTATTACCAGCTTATGACTACGTTTTAAAATGTTCTCATGTATTCAATGTATTAGACTCAAGAGGTGCTATATCTACAACTGAGAGAATGGCATACATATTAAGAGTAAGAAACTTAGCAAGAAGATGTGCTGAAGTTTACGTTCAAAACAGAAAAGATTTAGGATATCCACTACTAAAGAAGTAATTTAAAGGATGAGAGGAAAACTTAAAGAACTGTAGTATTTATAAAGAGAAGTTAATCAACTTCTTGGAGTTAAAAATAATTTTAGGTTTTCTTATTGGATAATAATAGAGGAGGAAGAACATTGAGATTACTATTTGAAATAGGAATGGAAGAGTTGCCAGCAAGATTTCTTAATCAGGCACTAAGTGATTTAAAATCTAATTTAGAAACAAAATTAAACAATGAAAGAATAAAATTTGATGAGATAAAAACTTATGGAACACCAAGAAGACTTGTACTTGATGTACAAAACTTAGCTGAAAATCAAGAGGATTTAGACCTAGTAAATATGGGACCAGCTAAGAGTGTTGCCTATGTAAACGGAGAGATTTCAAGAGCAGGTCTTGGATTTGCAAAATCTCAAGGAATAGAGCCAGAACAATTAGAGATTATATCAACTCCAAAGGGAGAATATATAGCAGCTAGAAAGTTTATGAAAGGAAGAGCTACAAAGGAGCTTTTACCAGAGATATTAAAATCATTAGTATTAGAGTTAAACTTCCCTAAATCTATGAGATGGGCAGATAAAAAATTAAGATTTGCAAGACCAGTACAATGGTTCTTAGCTCTATGTGATTCAAAGGTAGTACCATTTGAAATAGAGGGAATAGTAAGTGGAAATAGATCAAGAGGTCACAGATTCTTTGGAAAAGAGTTTGAGGCATCAAATGCACAAGATTACTTTACAAAATTAAGAGAAAATAATGTAATAGTAGATATAGCTGAGAGAAGAGAGTTAGTAAAAGAGTTAGTAGCTAAATGTGCAGAAGCAGGAGAGCAAGTGCACATAGAAGATGAGTTACTAGATGAGGTAACTAACCTAATAGAGTATCCATGCCCAATAGTTGGAAGCTTCAATGCTGACTTCTTAGAAGTACCACAAGATGTATTAATAATCTCTATGCAAGTTCACCAAAGATATTTCCCTATTCTAGATACAAATGGAAAACTATTACCTAAGTTTGTAGTTGTAAGAAATGGAGTAGAAACATCAGATTTCGTAAGAAAAGGAAATGAAAAAGTTCTATCAGCTAGACTAGCAGATGCTAGATTCTTCTATCAAGAGGATTTAAAACATCCACTAGTTGATAATGTAGAAAAGTTAAAAACTGTTGTATTCCAAAAAGATTTAGGAACTATCTACCAAAAAATAGAGAGAAGTAAAGAGTTAGCTAGTTATTTAATAGATGTATTAGGATGTACAGATAGAAGAGATGATATTTTAAGAACTGTATATTTAGCTAAAGCTGACTTAGTATCAAATATGATAGGGGAGAAGGAGTTTACAAAACTTCAAGGGTTCATGGGAGCAGACTACGCTCTAAAATCTGGAGAAAATGAGAGAGTTTCTCTAGGAATAAAAGAACACTACTATCCAAGATTCCAAGGAGATTTACTACCAACAGAGATGGAAGGTATAATTGCTGGTATTGCTGATAGAGTAGATACATTAGTAGGATGCTTTGGAGTAGGAGTTATCCCTAGTGGTTCAAAAGATCCATTCGCTTTAAGAAGAGCAGCATTAGGAATAGCAAATATAATAGTTAATTCTAAATTAAATATATCATTAAAAGCTCTAGTTAATAAATCACTGGATACATTAGTAGCTGATGGAGTATTAAAAAGAGATAGAGCTACTGTAGAAGCAGAGGTATTAGAGTTCTTTAAACAAAGAGCTATAAATATTTTTGGAGATATGGGATATAGTAGAGATGTTATTGGAGCTGTATTAGATAAAGATTGTGACAACTTAGTAGAAGCATTAGAAAGAGTAAAAACATTAGAAGCTTTTGCAAAAGAGGAAGAGTTTGGAAAACTATTACCAGTATTAAAAAGAGTTGGAAATATCTCTAAAGATCATACAGATACAAAAGTTAATCCAGAGTTATTCAAAGAAGAGATTGAAAAAGAGTTATATCAATTCTCTACTGAATTAAATAGTAAAGTAAATGTAGCTATTGAGCAAAGAGATTATGCTAAATATCTACAAGAGATAACAGCTGGAAAAGATATAATCAACAACTATTTTGATAAAGTAATAGTAATGGATAAAGATGAGGCTATTAAAAATAATAGATTATCTCAAATGAGATTTTTAACTGATATCTTTACTAAGATGGCAGATTTAAATCAAATAGAAGAAAGATAATAGTTGAATTATTATAATAAAGGGTAAAACTTTAATAACTTAATGGATATTTTTATTTAAGAATAAAGAGCAAGTCTGGCTTAGCTCACTAAAAACACAAAAGATGCTTTCGCTTAAAAAAGTTGTGTTTTTTAGCGGTTGTCTTTGCTGACTTGCTTTATTTATTATTTCTGATATTTAATATTATATAAATATTTTGTATGTGTAAAATGAGGAGAGATAAATGGGAGAGTTTTTAAAAAGAAAAGGTGTGGAATTATCTGTAAAAAGATACTTAGTAGATGCATCTAGTTATATGGCATTGGGACTTTTTTCTACGTTACTGATAGGAACGATACTTAACACTATTGGAGAAAAATTGGGAATAGCTTTTCTAACTGATGTGGTATGGAAGGTAGCTAGGGATATGACAGGACCAGGAATAGGATTAGCTGTAGCCTATGGACTTAAGGCACCTCACCTAGTACTTTTTTCTTCAACTATAACAGGAGCGATAGGAGCTATGTATGGAGGACCTGTAGGTTCTTTTATAGGAGCAGTAGTGGGAGCAGAGTTTGGAAAAATAGTATCTAAGGAAACAAAGGTAGATATAATAGTAGCTCCAGCTACAACTATAATAACAGGGTCTATAGTAGTTTATTTAGTAGGACCATTTGTTGCTAAAGTTATGCAAACTTTTGGAGCTATGGTAGTTTATGCTACAGAATTACAACCTTTTGCTATGGGTATTCTTGTTTCAACTATAGTAGGAATAGCACTAACTCTTCCAATTAGTAGTGCGGCTCTATGTATGATGATAGGGCTAGGTGGACTTGCAGGAGGAGCTGCAACAGTAGGGTGTTCAGCTCAGATGGTAGGTTTTGCTGTAATGAGTTTTAAAGAGAATGGTTGGGGAGGATTAGTAGCTCAAGGTGTTGGAACATCTATGCTTCAAATAGGAAATATAGTTAAGAATTGGAAGATATGGATACCACCAACAGTTGCTGGAGCTATTTTAGGTCCTGTTTCAACAATGGTTTTCAAATTTCAAAATATCCCAATAGCTTCAGGAATGGGGACAAGTGGATTTGTAGGACAATTTGGAACAATCACAGCTATGAATAGCATAGGTGTTAATGGAATAAAACTTTATTTGGGAATATTTTTACTACATTTTTTACTACCAGCTATAATTACATTAATAGTAGCAAAAATTATGAGAAAATATGGTTGGATAAAAGATGGAGATTTAAAATTAGATTTATAGTAAATATATAGAAAGAGGAAAAGAAAATGGAGTTAAAAAAGATAGAAGAAGCTTTTGAAAAGATATTAGAAGGTATTGGAGAGGATAGAGATAGAGAGGGATTAATAGATACACCTAAAAGAGTAGCTCAAAGTTATCAGGAGCTTTTTTCAGGGATAGGAAAGGACCCAAAAGAACCATTGCTTCGTCACTTTACAGTGGATAGAGACGACCTGATAATAGAAAAGGGAATAGACTTTTATTCTATGTGTGAACACCATTTTCTACCTTTTTTCGGAACTATAGATGTAGCATATATTCCAAATGGAAGAATAGTAGGCTTTGGAGATATAATAAAAAGTATAGAGATACTTGCAAAAAGACCTCAAATTCAGGAAAGATTAGGTAGTGAATTAGCAGATGCAATATATGAGGCTCTTGATTGTCAAGGGGTGATGGTAATAATAAAGGCAAAACATCTGTGTATGACAATGAGAGGAGCTAAAAAAGAGAATACTCAAATAGTAACTACAGCTTATAGAGGTATTTTGGAGAAAGATACAGCTAAGAGAGTTGAAATACTAACTTTGTTAAAATAATGGTGATAGAATGGATAAAATATATATAAATAATTTAGAGTTTATAGGATTTCATGGAGTATTTCCTGAGGAGAAAAAATTAGGGCAAAAATTTTTGGTATCTTTAGAGCTTATTGTAGATACAAAAGAGGCTGGGAAAACAGGTGATTTAACAAAATCAGTTCACTATGGACTGGTAGCTCAAGATGTGGAGAGAGTATTCTTAGAGAAGAGTATAGATTTAATAGAGACATGTGCTGAAAATATAGCAGAGATGGTATTAAAGAAATATGAGCTAGTGAAGGAGGTTAAGGTTACAGTAAAAAAACCTTGGGCTCCTCTACAGATGCATTTTGAAAATGTAGCTGTAGAGATTAGTAGAAAATGGCATAAAGTTTATCTATCTCTTGGAAGTAATATGGGAGATAAGAGAGAAAATCTTCTAGAAGCTATAAAAAGAGTTGGAGAACTAGAGAATACAGAGGTAGTAAAGAGTAGTACAATATTAGAAACAGAGCCATTTGGATATATAGAACAGGATAATTTTTTAAATGCATGTCTAGAGGTAAAAACGCTACTGACACCTCAAGAGTTTCTTAGCTCTATATTAAAAATAGAGCTAGATATGGGAAGAGTAAGAGAGATAAAATGGGGACCTAGAGTAATAGATATAGATATACTTTTTTATGATGCTGAGATAATTCAAGAGGATAATTTAGCTGTTCCTCATCCTTGGATATGTGAAAGAGAATTTGTCTTAGAACCATTATCTGAAATAGCACCTAACTATGTACATCCATTAGAGAGAAAAACTATAATGATGTTAGCTAGAAAATTGAAAGAGAGTGGTAAAGGGAATGGAGATTAAAAAATTAGAGAAGAATGAGATAAATAAAGCTTTAAAATTAGTATGGGATGTTTTTTCTGAAAGTGAGGCCTTTAACTACAATAGAAAAGGAGTAGAGGAGTTTAGAAAATTTTTAGATTATAGAGATTTGATAAATACTTTTGATATCTATGGAACTTATGATAAAAAGGAGTTAATTGGAGTAATTGCCCTTCAAGATGGGCAACATATCTGTTTTTTCTTTGTAAAAAACTCCTATCAAAAACGTGGACTAGGAAGAAAACTGTTTGAAAAAGTTTTAAAAATTACCAAGGAAAAAGAGATTACTGTAAGTGCTCCACCTTGCTCTGTAGAGGTTATGAAAAATCTAGGTTTTGTTCCAACTGATAGTGAGCAAAATATAAATGGAATAGTTATTATTCCTATGGTATATGAAAGAGATAAGAAAGAGGTACAGATTTTAAAATGTAGAGATAAAGAGTTAGAGTTAGGAAAGAGAACTCTGATAATGGGAATACTCAATGTAACTCCAGACTCTTTTTCAGACGGTGGAGAGCACAATGGTTTGGAAGAAGCTATAAAACATGCTCAAAAAATGATAGATGAGGGAGCAGATATCATAGATATTGGTGGAGAATCAACAAGACCTGGACATACTCAGATAAGTGATGATGAGGAGATAGCTAGAGTTGTTCCTGTTATAAAAAAAGTTGTTGAATTGGGAGCTATTGTTTCTGTTGATACATATAAATACAGGGTGGCTGAAGCAGCTTTTGAGGCTGGGGCTCATATTTTAAATGATATATGGGGGCTACAATATGATAATGGAGAGATGGCTAAAGTTGTAAAAAAGTATAATGTGCCTGTAATAGCTATGCATAACCAAGTGGAAAAAGAGTATGAGAAAGATATAATATTTTCTATAAAAGAATTTTTTAAAAAAACCTATGAAATTGCTCATAAAAATGGTATTCTAAAAGAAAGTGTGATACTGGATCCAGGAATAGGATTTGGAAAGGGAATAGATGAGAACTTGGAGGTTCTTTCTAGATTAGAGGAATTAAGAGAGGAAGGAAGAATCCTTTTAGGAGCTTCAAGAAAGAGATTTATAGGAACTATTTTAAATGACTTACCACCTCAAGAGAGAGTGGAGGGAACTATAGCTACAACTGTGATAGGTATAGAAAAAGGTGTAGATATAGTAAGAGTTCATGATGTACTTACTAATAAAAGAGCAGCTATGGTAGCTGACAGAATAGTGAGAAAATAAAGTTGAGTAAAAAGATAAAGAAAATGTAGACAAAATAGAAAAAATAGTATATAATTGAAGTATAAATTTGAAAGAATATCAATTCCATAAGAGGAGGAAGAAACATGGCAATTTTACATATAACAAAAGAAAATTTTGAAAAAGAGGTATTACAATCTAAAGAGCCTGTAGTTGTAGATTTCTGGGCAGCATGGTGTGGACCTTGTAAAGCTTTAGCACCTATATTAGAAGAGGTAGATGCTGAATTAGCTGGAACAGTAAAAGTAGCAAAAATCAATATCGATGAAGAGGAAGAGTTAGCAGCTCAATTCAGAGTAATGAGTATTCCTACACTTTTACTATTCAAAGATGGAGAGGTAGTAAATAAAACTGTAGGACTTGCTCCAAAAGAAGAAGTAATTGCTTTTGCAAAATATTAATTAAAAAACATATTAAATTTAGGAGAATCAAGAGATTGTTGTAATTGATAGTTACAATAGTCTCTTGATTTTTTGTATAAAAAATTTTATGAAATAGGTATTAAAGATAAAATTGTAATATATAAAAGAGGATTTTTGTGGTATAATCTAAAAAGTATAGTTATTAGATATAAGGAGATAAGATGGATATAAGAACCATAGAGAGAAATGATAAATGGGGATATATGTTCTATATAAAATATGATGGAACTAAATTTCACTCTTTTGATGAGATGAGTGGAAAAAGAAGTGTTAAAGGAAGATTTAAAGAGATTATGAATGAATTAGGTTTCACTTGGGCAAAGGGAATACAGCAAGGTGGAAGAACAGATGCCAAGGTTAGTGCCACAGAGAATATTTTATATGTAAGTAGCAAATTTGATGGAGATAGAAAAAAGTTACAGGAGAGATTTAACTTTTTATCTGATGATAGTTTGAAGATAACAATGATAAAGAAAACTATTCCAAATTTAGTATTTCCTGAAATGATAGCAAGAAGAGAGTATATATATGAATATCCTAAAAAAAGAGTAAAGAATAGTTTAGAAGAGATTGAAAAATATTGTAAAGAGCTTTCAGGAAAGTATGATGTAAGTGAGTTTACTGATAAAAAAGGTTTAGAATTAAAAGAGCATATAAGAGAGGTAGAGATAAAATTCCAAAATGGAAAATTATTTTTTTCAGGAAACTCTTTTATGCCAAAACAAGTGAGAATAATGTCTGGATATATTCTTACTGGAAAAAAGGAAGCTTTAGAGGGAAAATATCTGACTTTATCTAAAATTGTTTTAAGTGAAGAGTTAAAAGCTAGTATATTTGAACAGATTGATGATATCAAAGTTGAGGGAGTAGAGAGAGTAGAGGCTAATCCTGAGAGAACTTTATACATATTCTATACTTCTAAAGATAAAAAAGGTGAATTGATAGGAAAGAATGGTAAAAATATAAAAGCCTTAAAGAAAATTTATGGGGATATAGTGGTAAAAGAGATATGTTAGCTAGAATAAGACAGGGGCTCACTTTTCTTTTTGGAAGATATAAAGAGGAGTGGAATAAAGAGATTAAGCAAGTTTTAGATGAGAGAGAGTTTGCTGTATTTAATGAGATGAGTGAGTATGATAGGATACACTCATATAGATTGTATAAACTTGTATTAGAAGATGAGCTTTTAGGAAAAGAGGAGATATACAAAAAATTAGCTCTATTACATGATTGTGGAAAGTACCATGCATCTCTATATAGAAGGGTAAAAAAAGTTTTAATAGGAGAGAAAACTTTAAATAATCATAGTGAAATCTCATACAATAAATTAAAGGATATCAATTTGGATTTGGCTAGGCTAGCAGGAGAGCACCACTTCTATTCAGATGATATTTATATGCAGAGATTTCAAGAATTAGACGATAAATAAATTTAAGATAGAAAGAGGAGAAAATGAGAGTAAATTTAGATAAGTATTTATTAAAAGTAGAAAAGCCAGCACAATATTTAGGAAATGAGATAAATAGTATTCATAAAGATGAGTATAAAGCTAGAATGTGTCTATTTTTCCCAGATATCTATGAAGTAGGAATGTCTAACTTAGGAATTAGAATATTATATAGCCTTATGAATAGAGTAGAAGGGTTTTCTTTGGAGAGAGGATTTGCTCCAATGGAGGACATGGAAAAATTGATGAGAGAGAATGGGATACCAATGTTTTCACTAGAGAGTAAAACACCACTTAAAGAGTTTGATGTAGTAGGATTTTCTCTTTCTTATGAGATGTGTTATCCAAATGTTTTAAATGCTCTTGACCTTGCTGGAATACCAGTGAGAAGAGAGGATAGAGGAGAGGAGTATCCTCTTGTAATGGCAGGGGGAACATGTATGATGAACCCAACACCTATGGAAAGATTTTTAGATTTTATTGTTATCGGTGATGGAGAAGAGGTAATGGTAGAGATTGCCAAAATCTTAGTAGCTCATAAAGATAAGAGTAAAATGGAAAAATTACAATTAATAGAAAGCCTAGATGGTGTTTATGTTCCTGCACTTCATAAAGGAAAAAAGAGAGTTAGAAGAGCTATTGTTTCTGACTTAAATAATACAGAGTATTATGAAGACCAAATAGTACCATATATAAATATAGTTCATGATAGAGCAACCGTTGAGATTCAAAGAGGATGTTCAAGAGGTTGTAGATTCTGTCAAGCTGGAATAGTGTATAGACCAGTTAGAGAGAGAAGTTTAGAAAAGAATCTTGAGTTAATAGAGAAGATGATAAAAAATACAGGATATGGAGAGGTATCTCTATCATCATTAAGTAGTAGTGATTACAGCAAGATAGATGAACTTATAAAAGGGGTAAAAAGTAAAGATTTCCATAGAAATTTAGGGGTGTCACTTCCATCATTAAGAATGAATACTCACTCTGTTGAAGTAGCTGAGGATATAAGTGGAGGAAAGAGAACAGGGTTTACATTTGCTCCAGAGGCTGGTTCTCAAAGAATGAGAGATATAATCAATAAGGGAGTAAATGAAGAGGATGTATTAGAAACAGCAGAAGCAGCTGTAAAAGGTGGATGGGAAACATTGAAATTCTACTTTATGATAGGACTTCCTTTTGAAACAGATGAAGATGTAAAAGGAATATATGATCTAGCTAAAAAAGTTGTGGATAGATGTAGACCAATAAATAAGAGACTTAATGTAACTGTCAGTGTATCAAACTTTGTTCCAAAACCTCATACTCCTTTCCAATGGACAGAGCAGATGGATTTTGCAGAAATGAAAAGAAAACATGCCCTATTGAGAGATCTATTTAAGGGACAAAAAAATTGTAACCTAAAAATTCATGATATGAAAAAATCTTATTTAGAAGGATTTATATCAAGAGGAGATGAAAAAACTGGAGAACTAATAGAGTTAGCTTGGAAAGGTGGAGCAAAACTAGATGACTATAAGGATAACTTCAATATTTGGAAAAGAGCTATGGAAGAGGTAGGAATGGGAGAGAATGAGTATCTAAGAGCTAGAGAACTAGATGAAGAATTACCTTGGGATATGGTGGATATAAGTGTTGACAAAGATTTCTTAAAGAGAGAGTTGAAGCAAGCTGAAAATGTAGCTCTTACACCAGAGTGTAGAACTAAGTGTTCAAACTGTGGTATAAGAAAGAGATTCCCTAATTGTATGGTAATTGCAAAATAGGAGGAAAAGCAATGGTGAATTTGGGAAATGATTGGGATGAGATACTAAAGGGAGAATTTGATAAGGAGTATTATCAAAGTTTAAGAAAGTTTTTAATAAGTGAGTATAGAACAAGAGTTATTTATCCTAAAATGGAGAATATTTTCTCAGCATTAAAGCTTACAAGTTATAAAGATACTAAGGTATTAATTCTAGGGCAGGATCCATACCATGGACCAAATCAGGCTCATGGCCTTGCCTTTTCTGTAAATCCGGGAGTAAAGATACCACCCTCTCTTCTTAATATGTATAAGGAGCTAAGAGATGAATTGGGACTATATATTCCTAATAATGGATATTTAATACCCTGGGCAGAGCAAGGGGTACTTCTTTTAAATACAGCTTTAACAGTAAGAGCTGGAGAGGCTAACTCTCATTCAGGAATGGGATGGGAGATATTTACAGATAATATCATCAAACATTTAAATGATAGAGAAGACCCAGTTATATTTGTATTGTGGGGAAATAATGCTAGGAAAAAGAAAGCTTTTATTAATAATAGTCAACATTTTGTGTTAGAGGGACCACATCCAAGTCCACTCTCTGCAAGTAGAGGTTTTTTTGGTTGTGGACATTTTAAAAAAATAAATGAAATTTTAAAAAATATTGGGAAAGTAGAGATAAATTGGCAAATAAAAAATCTATAAATTTTCTCTATAGGATATGCCACAAAGATGCCACACTATTTTAATATAATAATGTTAAAAATAGAGTAAAGTGGAGGCTTGCTATGAAATATTTAGGTATGTGTACAATGTTTTTCATATCTACACTAAATATTTTTGGGGGAAAAGATACAAGTAAAAATGATGAAGTTGTTTTTATTCAATGTTTGACTTTTGAGCAACAGGAAGAGGTTGTGAAGATGAGAACGGAGTTTTTAGAGTGTTTCAGTGAGATGAAGAATAAGCTTGTATCAATAAAGATAGAAACTCAGAATGAGATGAGAAAAGAAAATCCAGATTGGAATGAGATTAAAAAATTAAATAAAGAGTATTCTACAATTCAAAATGTATTGAATAAGGGAATGTCTGATTATAAAGAGAAAGTTCAAAATATACATGTAGAGATTGTAAATTAGAGAGGAGAAAGATGGAAGAATTACTGCTTGGATTAGAGTATGAGGTGTTACAAAAAGGAAGTTGCAAGGTAGATTATAGTGGAATGGAGTATGACTCTAGAAAAGTAACAGAGGGAGATATTTTTGTTGCTTTAGAGGGAGCTGTATCTGATGGGCATGATTATATAAACCAAGCAATAGCAAGAGGAGCAAAGGGAGTATTAGTTTCTAAAAAAGTTCAAACAGATTTTCCTTGTGAATGCATTTTAGTAAAAGATTTAAGAAAAAATCTAGGAAAGATAGCTTCAAATTTTTATAATTATCCCCAAAGGAAATTAAAGATTATAGGAATAACAGGGACAAACGGAAAAACAACATCTACTTATCTTTTAGAATCTATTTTAGGAGCAGAGAGGGTTGCTAGAATTGGAACGGTTGAATATAAGATAGGAGATGAGATAATAGAAGCTCCAAACACAACTCCAGAATCTCTAGATGTAGTTAAGCTTTGTAAAAAAGCTGTAGATAAAGGATTAGAATATTTAGTTATGGAAGTAAGTTCACATGCACTATCTTTAGGAAGAGTTGATATGTTGGAGTTTGATGTAGCTTCATTTACAAACCTTACTTTAGACCATTTAGATTATCATAAAAATATGGATAACTACTTTGAAGCTAAGAGAAAACTTTTTACAATGTTAAAAAAGAGTGGAAGTGACTCTATAAATATAGATGATCAGTATGGAGATAAGCTTTATAAAGAGTTTGGAGGATATTCATACTCATTGACTAAGCCAGCAGACTTAACGGGAGAGATACTAGAGTTTCATAGTGATGGCCAATTAGTAAGATTGAATTTATTAGGAGATATATTTGAAGAGAAACTATCTATATTAGGAAGATACAATCTGTACAATGTATTGGGAGTAATAGGAATAGCTCTTCAATTAGGAATAGAGAAAGAGAGAATTTTAGAAAGAATAAGAGATACAAAGGGAGCTCCTGGAAGATTTGAGTTAGTAAACTGTGGGCAGGATTTTATTGTAGTAGTTGATTATGCTCATACTGGAGATGCCTTAGAGAATATTTTAAATAGCATAAATGAATTAAAAAAAGGAAGAGTTATAACTGTTTTTGGTTGTGGTGGAGATAGAGATGCTACTAAAAGACCAATTATGGGAGGAATAGCTCAAAGATTGAGTGATATAGCTATACTTACATCAGATAATCCAAGAACTGAAGATCCGCACTCAATAATAGAAGATGTAAAGAAGGGTATGAGTGGAGATAATTATTTAGTAGAAGAGGATAGAGAGAAAGCTATAATGAAAGCTATTGAGATAGCACAAAAGAATGATATAATTCTAATTGCTGGTAAGGGGCATGAGACTTACCAGATACTTGGAAGAAAGAAGATTCACTTTGATGATAGAGAGATAGCGAGAAGAGAGATAGTAAGAAGAAAGATGAGAGGATAAGGGGGAAATATGATAGATAAGGTAAAAGTAGTTAAAGTAGGAGATAAGGTAGAGATTGGAGGAAATAAAAGATTTGCTCTAATAGCTGGACCATGTGTAATAGAATCAGAAGAGTTAGTGATGGAGATAGCTGGAAAAATTAAAGATATATGTGATAGACTAGGAATCCAATATATTTTTAAAGCTTCATTTGATAAGGCTAATAGATCATCAATCCACTCTTTTAGAGGACCTGGATTAGAAAAGGGATTAGAAATATTAAAGAAGGTAAAAGAGAGATACAATCTACCCGTAATAACAGATGTACATGAAACTTGGCAGTGTAAAAAAGTAGCTGAGGTAGTGGATATATTACAGATACCAGCTTTCTTATGCAGACAAACAGATTTACTTTTAGCAGCAGCAGAAACAGGATTACCAGTAAATATTAAAAAGGGACAATTTTTAGCTCCATGGGATATGAAAAATGTTGTAACAAAGATGGAAGAGAGCAATAATCCAAATATATTACTATGTGAGAGAGGAAGTACTTTTGGATATAACAACATGGTAGTAGATATGAGAAGTTTTATGGAAATGAGAAAATTTGGATACCCTGTGGTATTTGATGTAACACATGCGGTACAAAGACCAGGAGGTTTAGGAACAGCAACTTCTGGAGATAGAGAGTATGTATTTCCACTTATGAGAGCTGGACTTGCAATAGGAGTAGATGCAATATTTGCAGAGGTACACCCTAATCCAAATGAAGCTAAATCAGATGGACCAAATATGCTATTCTTAGATGACTTAGAAGAGATATTAAAGGTAGCTATTAAGATAGATGATTTAGTAAAAGGAAGATAGGGGATAATTATGGAATTTAATGAAGTAGATTATGCAAGAAGTGTATTTGATGCAGAGATAGAGGAGTTACAAAGAGTAAAAAACTCTTTAGATGGAGATATTAAAAAAGTTGTAAACTTAATACTAGAATCTAAGGGTAAAGTAGTAGTTACAGGAATAGGTAAATCTGGATTGATAGGTAAAAAGATAGCGGCTACACTAGCTTCAACAGGAACAACAGCTATATTTATGAATTCAGCTGAGGGACTTCATGGGGATTTGGGAATGATAGCTTCTGATGATGTGGTACTAGCTATATCAAATAGTGGGAATAGTGATGAGATAGTCTCTCTTCTTCCATCTATCCAAAAGATAGGAGCAAAACTAGTAGCTATGACAGGAAATAGAAATTCGAAATTAGGAAGAGTAGCAGATTATGTATTAAATATAGGGGTTAGTAGAGAAGGATGTCCTTTAAATCTAGCTCCAATGTCATCAGCAACAGCTACTTTAGTTATGGGAGATGCTTTAGCAGCTATACTTATAAAGAGAAGAGATTTCAAACCAGAAAACTTTGCTGTATATCATCCAGGAGGAAGTTTAGGAAGAAGACTTCTTATGAGAGTTAGAGATATAATGAAAAAAGGTGAAGAAATACCAGTATGTGATAAGGAGACTCCAATAAAAAATGTAATACTTACAATGACAGATAAGAGTTTAGGAGCTGTATGTGTTATGAATGGAGATCTGATGGTTGGAATTATCACCGAAGGAGATATAAGAAGAGCCTTAACAAAAGAGGGAGAGTTTTTTACTTTTAAAGCAAAGGATATAATGACGAGAAACTTTACAAAGACAGATTCAGAGAGCATGGCAATAGATGCTTTAGAACTTATGGAGAACAGACCAAGTCAGATAACAGTACTTCCAGTTATAGATGATAATAAATTAGTAGGTATTGTAAGAGTGCATGACCTATTGAATGTAGTAGGATAATCTACAAAAATAATTCTAAGAATAAAAGTTGACATAATAAGTAAATTTTATTATAATATTAGTGTAAATATTAAAAAATTGTAGGAGTGATAAGATATGGTAACAAGAGATACAAATATTTTAGTAGCAGTTCAAAACTATCCAGTAATAAGAGAAGTATTTGCAAAATATGGACTTGGATGTGTAGGATGTATGATCGCAGCTGGAGAGACTTTAGGAGAAGGAATATCAGCTCATGGTTTAGATGCTGATGCAGTAATAGCTGAAATCAATAAAGTAATAGCTGAGAAAAAATAGTTTTGATTTACTAAAATTAAATAGATATTGAAAGAGGAAAAATTATTATCTTAACTCTATACTTTGCGATATTAGTTGGATATTTTTCCTCTTTTTTTATTAAAAATATTGCTTAGAAAAAAGTTAGTTTAGAATAGATTAGGGGATAATATAATTGAAAAAATCCCGTTTTTATGATAAAATAGTTTACTGTAATGGTAAAAAAATAGAAGAAAATCAAGAGCTAAAAATGAAGAGAAGGAGTAAAAATTGAATATAGATATATTGATTAAATTGGTATTGATAGTTGGTATTGGAGCTGGAATTGGTTGGATAACAAACTATGTTGCAATAAAGATGCTATTTAGACCATATAAAGAGATAAATTTTGGATTATTCAAGATACAGGGGTTACTGCCTAAGAGAAAGCATGAGATAGGAGAGAGTATAGCAGAGATAATTCAAAGTGAACTAGTGTCTTTAAAGGATATAGTTTCTTCAATGGATAAAGACAAACTTGAAGAGAAGATGAGTGAAGCTATAGATAAAATCTTAGAAGAGAAGCTTCAAAGAGAGATAACTAAAAACTTTCCAATGATAGCTATGTTTTTAAGTAGTGATATGTTAGATAAGATAAAAGTGATAATAAAAAATTCAATTCTTGAGAATAAAGATAAAATAATCTCAATGTTTTCAGATTACTTAGAGGAGAATGTAGATTTTAAAGGTATCATAGTTAGAAATGTAGATGCTTTTTCCTTGGAGAAACTAGAGGAGATAACATATAGCTTAGCTAAGAAAGAGTTTAAACACATAGAGGTAGTTGGAGCTGTGTTAGGAGCAATAATAGGATTTGCACAGTTTATTATTGGAATGATTATGTAAGGAGAGTTAAGTGGATAGAGTAATTACTAATCAAGAGTTTGAAAATGAGGTAGAGGTACAAAAAAGCTTAAGACCTAAGAGCTTTAAGGAGTATATAGGGCAGGAATCATTAAAGGATAAGATGTCAATATATATAGAAGCTGCTAAAAGAAGAGGTGGATCTGTAGATCATATACTATTATATGGACCTCCAGGGTTGGGAAAAACGACTTTAGCTGGAGTAATAGCCACAGAGATGGGAGCAAACTTAAAAATTACTTCTGGCCCTGTTCTTGAAAGAGCTGGGGATTTAGCTGCTATTCTTACCTCTTTAGAGGAGAATGATATACTTTTTATAGATGAGATACATAGGCTGAATAATACTGTTGAGGAGATACTTTATCCAGCAATGGAAGATGGAGAACTAGATATTATAATAGGAAAGGGACCATCAGCTCGTTCTATAAGAATAGAGTTACCTAATTTCACATTGATAGGGGCAACTACAAGGGCTGGACTTTTGAGCTCACCACTTAGAGACAGGTTTGGTGTAACTCATAGGATGGAGTATTATACAGATGAGGAGTTAGCTCAGATAATTCTTAGAGGGGGACAGATATTAGGAGTTGGAGTAGAAAAAGATGGAGCTTTAGAACTTGCTAGTAGAAGTCGTGGAACACCAAGAATAGCAAATCGTCTTTTAAAAAGAGTGAGAGATTATTGTGAGATAAGAGGGAATGGAGTAATTACGAAGGAGATCTCTATGAAAGCTTTGGATATACTAGGGATAGATTCTGTAGGTCTAGATGATTTAGATAGGGATATCATAAATGCAATAATTGATAATTATGGAGGAGGACCTGTAGGAATAGAGACTCTATCTCTTTTATTAGGAGAGGATAGAAGAACTTTAGAGGAGGTCTATGAACCGTTTTTAGTAAAAATTGGGTATATCAAAAGAACTAATAGAGGAAGAGTCGTTACAGATAAAGCCTATGAACATTTTAAGATAGTGAAGGAGCAAGATAAGTAATGAAGATAAGTACAAGAGTTAGATATGGACTAAAGGCATTAGCATATATAGCTGATAAAAGTAGTGAAAATAAATTAGTTAGAATAAAAGAGATATCTGATGAGCAAGGAGTATCAGTTCAATATTTAGAGCAAATTCTTTTTAAATTGAAAAATGAAAATATAATAGAGGGAAAAAGAGGTCCAAATGGTGGATATAGATTAGCAAAGGAGCCAAAGGATATAACACTTCATCAACTTTATAAAATATTAGATGAAGAGGAAAAGGTAATAGACTGTAACGAGAGTGAAGAGTATAAAGCAGTGTGTAGTGATGGTACTTGTTCTGGAAAATGTATCTGGGGAAAATTAGATAATGCAATGACTAAGATACTTGAGGAAACAACTTTAGATGAATTTATAAAAAATAAAGATATGATATAGGAGAATTCTGTGATAAGTGTTATAATATCAGAAGAGAATATTCAAGATAATAAAATTATAATAGATGATAAGGGCGATGTAAATCATCTAAAAAATGTTTTTAGAGTAAAAATAGATGAAAAAATAAGAGCTGTAGATGGTGAAAAAGAGTATATTTGCAGAGTTATAGAGTTGGAAAAAAAGAGTGTGACTCTTGTTATTGATAAAATTTTTGAGGATAGATTTTCTACAAAGGTAAGAATAGATGCAGCCGTTGGAATTTTAAAAAATGATAAAATGGATCTGACTATTCAAAAACTTACTGAGATAGGGATAAATAGAATAATACCTTTGAATACAAAAAGAGGGATAGCAAAGGTAAATGAAAAAAAAGATAAATGGGATTTAATTGTAAAAGAGGCTTTGAAACAGTGTCAAGGGGTAAAGCCTTTAATTATCGAAGAGGTAACAAAAATTGAGAAATTGAAGCTGGAAGATTATGACTTAGTAATTGTTCCTTATGAGTGTGAAGAGGAGTATACATTAAAAAATCTCTTAAAAAAACAGACTAAAGAGATAGAAAAAGTTTTGTATATAATAGGACCAGAGGGTGGTTTTGATATAGAGGAGATAGAGTATCTAAAACAAAATGGTGCTAATATAGTTACACTGGGTAAAAGGATTCTAAGGGCAGAAACAGCTTCTATTGTAGTAGGAGGAGTTTTAATCAATGAATTTCAATAAAAGAGTAGCCTTTTATACTTTAGGATGTAAAGTAAATCAATATGAGACAGAGAGCATAAAGAATCAACTTATTCAGAAGGGATATACAGAGAAAGATTTTGAAGAGGAAGCAGATATTTATATTGTAAACTCATGTACTGTAACAAGTGTAGCAGATAGAAAAACAAGAAATATGTTGAGAAGAGCTAAGAAGGTAAATCCTCATAGTAAAGTTATAGTTACAGGGTGTTATGCTCAAACAAATAGTAAAGAACTATTAGAGATGGAAGATATAGACTATGTAATTGGGAATAAGTATAAAAAAGGGATTGTTAATTTCATAGAGGATATTGAAAATAGAACTTTAGATAGATTAAAAAATGATAATATATTTGATGAGTATGAGTATACTGAATATGAGTTTGCTACTTTGAGAGAGATGTCAAGAGCTTATGTAAAGATACAAGATGGATGTAATAACTTCTGTTCATATTGTAAAATTCCATTTGCAAGAGGAAGAAGCAGATCAAGAAAGAGAGAGAATATCTTAAAAGAGATTGAGAAACTTGTAAGTGAAGGATTTAAAGAAATAATCCTAATAGGAATAAATTTAGGAGCTTATGGTGAAGATTTAGAAGAGGATATAGACTTTGAAGATTTATTAGAGGAGATTTTACAAGTAAAAGGTTTAGAAAGAGTAAGAATAGGTTCTGTATATCCAGATAAGATATCAGACAGATTTATAGAACTATTTAAATATAAAAATCTTATGCCACATCTTCATATCTCTCTTCAATCATGTGATGATACAGTTTTAAAAATGATGAAGAGAAAATACGGAAGTGATTTAATAGAGGAGAGACTTCTGAAGTTAAAAAATAGTGTAAAAGGAATGGAGTACACAGCTGATATAATTGTTGGTTTCCCTGGAGAAACTGAAGAGATGTTCCAAAATTCTTATAATCTGATAGGAAAAATAGGATTCTCAGGGCTTCATATTTTCCAATACTCTGATAGAGAAAATACTATTGCAAGTAGATTAGAGAATAAGATTGATGCAAAAGTAAAGAAAGAGAGAGCAGATAGATTAGAGGAGCTAAAAAAAGAGATGTCTACTAAGGCGAGGGAGAATTATATAGGTAAAGAGCTAAAGGTTTTAGTAGAGGAAGAGATAGATGGGTATCTGTATGGATATAGTGAGAATTACTTAAGGGTAAAAATAAAAGGGGATAAAAAATTAGTTAATGAGATAATAACAGTAAAAATTACCTCATTGGAGAAGGAGTTGGTGATAGCAGATGAATAGAAGGGTAAGAGCAATATTTACAGTTATTTTTGTAATAGTTGTATTAGGTGGATTTCTTTTTATAAATTCTATGAGAAAGAATCCTGAATTAGATAAAAATAGCAGTTACTTGATAATAGGAAAAGAGAATCTAATAGCTGTATATCAAGATAAGTTAGCAGTAAGAATACCTTATGGAATCAATATAGATAAGGATAAAACATTTAAAGATTTAGTAGATAATAAGAATGAGGAGGAGATTTTAAAAACTGTAAATAAACTTCTTCCAGTTCCATTAAATAACTATATGAGAGTTAAGTTCGGACAAGTTCAATTAAATGTTAAAAATGCTAAAAATATTCCAGAAACTACTGTTGATAATAAGAGATATATAGTAACTTCTAGTTTACACTCAATGTATGAAACTTTATATAATGAACAAAAGAATAAAAATGAATTAAATGAGAATATAATAGTAGATGTATTAAATGCTAATGGTATAAATGGATATGCTAGAAGAACTGGAGAAAACATAAAAAATAAATTAGGAATGAAATATAATGCAGCTAACTATGAGAAAAATTTAGAGGAAAGTTATATCATATTAAATGATATCTCAAATGAAAAAGCTGAAGAGATAGTTATGCAACTTAATGAGAAATATTTCAAAATTCAACAGGTTCCAACAATTCCAACTTTAGCTAATGTAGTAGTAATTTTAGGACAGGAGAAAAATATAGATTTTACGATAGAGGTTCTTGGAGAGAATAGCACAACTATTCAAAATGTAAGTGATGAATTAAAAAGAGAAGGGTATAAAAAGGTTGAAATAGAAAAAGATAAGGTAAAGGCAGATAATGCTTTCGTGGAATATGCTTCAGAAGATTATTTTATAGCTTATAAAATAGCTAAAAAATTGAATATAAGTAATTTTATAGAGAATAATAACCTAAAAAATAAAATAAGAGTAATAACAAAGTAGTGAGAAAAATGTTGTATATAATCTCTTTTTTTATGATTATAATTGAGGTAAGTTTACCTCTTGCTGGAAATATGTACGGGGTAACACTACCATTTTTAACTTATCTAGTGAGTATGAAAAAAGAGAGAGAGGTATTCTTAGTGATAGTATTAGCATTGTTACATTCTCTACAGACTAATAGTTTTTTTGAAATACTGATTATACTACTGGTAAGTTATTATATATTTTATTACATATTTACACATCTAACATACGGAAAGACTAGTATAATTTTGATAACTTTTTTACAAGGAATCATTTATTATGTACTCTCAATCAATAATTTTCGAAGAGAATATTTTGTTGTAAATATTTGTATTTTTATTATTTTAAATTATGTTTATATGAGAATTTCAAGAAAAAAGGATAGTATAAAAGGATAAGTATGAAGAAATTGAAGAGAAGGAATATTAACATAAAACTTGGAGAAGAGAATAGTACTAGAGATATAATATTAAAAGCTTTTATTTTGATAGTTTTTTTATTAGTAGGGTTGAGAATGTTTTATCTACAAGTTTTAATGGGAGATAAATATTCCTATCTCTCTCAAAGAAATAGAATAAAATTAAAAGAGATAGAGGCACCGAGAGGGAAGATCTTTGATAGTAAGGGTAGACTTGTAGTAACAAATGGTTCAGGTTATAGATTGGTCTATCTTCAAGAGAGAAAACAAACCCCAGAGATATTGAAGGAGATTAGTGAAGTTACTGGGTATACAGAGGATTATATTGCTAAAAAAATAAAATATGGAGAGATATTTCCATATACAAGAGAAAATGTTATAATAGATGATTTAAAACCAGAGATAGCTCATAAGCTAATGGAGCAATTAATAGATTATCCATATCTTCAAGTACAAACGTATTCTAAGAGAAGATATCTTTATGATAACGTAGCTGCACATAGTATAGGATATGTAAAAAAGATATCGGAAAAAGAGTATGAAAGGTTGAAAGATGCTGGATATGGACCTAGAGATATTATTGGAAAAGATGGACTTGAAAGTGAATATGATAAGGAACTTCAAGGGGAAGATGGGTATGAGTATATTGAAGTAAATGCCCTAAATAAGTTACAAAGAAAGATAGAGGAAAAAAAGAATCCAGTTCCAGGAAAAGATATGTACATGACACTGGATATGGAGCTTCAAGAATATATGGAGAAACAATTTGAAGAAGATGGAAGAGCAGGGGCATTTATTGCCTTAAACCCTAAAAATGGAGAGATTCTAACAATGGTAAGCTATCCAACTTATTCATTGAATATGTTTAGTTCACAAATATCCTATGACGAATGGGATAAGATAATAAATGATCCTAGAAAGCCACTTGCTAATAAGGCTATAGCTGGAGAGTACCCACCTGGTTCAGTATTTAAGGTGGTTTCTGCTATTGCTTTTTTAGAAAATGGTGTAGATCCTAAAGAGCAGTACTATGACAAAACTGGATACTATCAGATAGGAAAATGGAAGTGGAGAGCTTGGAAAGCTGGAGGACATGGATATACAGATATGAAAAAATCTATTGTTGAATCTGCTAACCCATATTACTATAGATATTCAGATAAAATTGGTCATAAGCCAATTATAGATGTAGCAGCTTCTTTTGGACTAGGTGAAAAAACTGGAATAGATATTCCAGGTGAAAAAAAAGGTTTACTTCCTGATACAGTATGGAAAAAGAAAGTAATAGGAAGTGGTTGGTTTAAGGGAGATACTATATTGTTATCAATAGGACAGGGGTATCTTTTAGTAACACCATTACAGATAGCAAACTTATATGCAGCGATAGCCAACAGAGGAGAGGTAGTATATACACCTCATCTAGTTAAGGAATTTCATGACTCAGATGGGAATATCTTTCCAACAAAGTTGCATGAAAAGGAGATTGGAAAATATCCAAAATCATACTACAATATTTTAAACGATGCATTAGTAGCAACTGTATCACAAGATAATGGAACTACTAAAGTGTTGAGGACAAATGGGATAAAGGTCGCAGCTAAAAGTGGTTCGGCACAGAATGCACACTCAAAGATAACACATGCATGGGTTGCTGGATATTTCCCAGCTGATAATCCAGAGATAGTTTTTGCTACTATTCTAGAAGAAGCTGGCGGAGGGGGAGCTGTAGCTGGAGGAATGACGAGAAGATTTATAGATAAGTATCTAGAGATTAAGAATAGACCTACAGATGATCCAAAAAGTGAAAATATTATAGAGAGTAATAAAGAGAGTTTGTAATGGTGGAGGGAGATTTTATTAAAAAAAGGAGAGACGATGTTAAGAGCAGAAAAAGGGAGTATCAGTCAAGAGAAGAAAAAAAGAATTGAAAGAAAATTAAAAACAGCAAATGTTGTTTGTGAAGTAGATGGAATAAAAGAGAAAATAAAAGCTATAAAAGAGGGAATAAAGGAGTTAAAAACTGAAAAGGTAAAAAAAGTTACTGGGAAGGTAGCAAAAGAGAAAAGCTCTGTATTAACTGAAACAAAAGAGGCGAAGGAAGCTAAAGCTCAAAAAGAAGAAAAAATGTATGTAATACCTCTAGGTGGAATGGAAGAAGTAGGAAAAAATAGTACTGTAATCCAATATAGAGATGAGATTATAATAATTGATTCAGGAGTAATATTTCCAGATGAGAATTTGTTAGGAATAGATTTAGTAATCCCAGATTTTAGCTTTTTAGAAAATAATAAAGATAAGATAAAAGGATTATTTGTAACTCATGGACATGAGGATCATATAGGTTCAATTCCATATCTTTATCAAAAAATAGATAAAAGTGTCCCTATGTTTGGAGGAAAACTTACATTAGCACTAGCTAAATCTAAATTTGAAAATGGATTTAGTAGAGATATCCCTAAGATGAAAGAGGTAAAAGGGAGAAGTAAGATAAAGGTAGGAAAATATTTCACAGTTGAGTTTATAAAAATAACTCATTCTATAACTGATGCTTACTCTATACTTGTAACAACACCTGCAGGAACAGTTTTCCATACTGGAGACTTTAAAATAGATTTAACACCTGTAGATGGAGAGGGAGTAGATTTTGCTAGACTTTCACAAATAGGAGAGCAAGGGGTAGACCTGATGTTATCAGATTCTACTAACTCTGAAGTAGATGGATTTACACCATCTGAAAAAAGTGTTGGAGAGGCTTTTAGAGCAGAGTTTTCTAAAGCTAAGGGAAGAATAATTGTAGCCGCTTTTGCTTCCCACGTTCATAGACTTCAACAGATAGTAAATGTAGCTCAAGAGCATGGAAGAAAGATTGCTATTGATGGTAGAAGTTTAGTTAAAGTTTTTGAAATAGCTGGAAGTTTAGGATATTTAAAAGTTCCAAATGATATGATGGTACCACTTTCTGAAGTAGATACTTTAAAGGATAACAAGGTTGTAATTCTTTGTACAGGAACACAGGGAGAACCAATGGCAGCTCTATCAAGAATAGCTAAAAATATGCATAAACATATAAAAATAAAAGAGGGAGATACTGTTATAATTTCAGCTACCCCAATACCTGGAAATGAGAGAGCTGTATCTAATAATATAAACAATCTATTGAAATATGATGCAGAGGTTGTTTTTAAGAAGATAGCTGGAATTCATGTTTCTGGACATGGAAGTAAAGAGGAACAAAAGCTGATGCTAAATCTGATTAAACCTAAATATTTTATGCCTGTACATGGAGAGCATAAAATGTTAAAGGCACATCAGGACACAGCTATGGAAACTGGAATACCTAAAAATAATATAATTATAGCTCAAAATGGTAGTAAAATAGAAGTTACAAAATCAGGGGCTAAGATAAAAGGTAAGGTAAATGCAGGATGCACTTTAGTAGATGGATTAGGTGTTGGAGATATAGGAAATATTGTATTGAAAGATAGACAGCAATTATCTCAAGATGGAGTTGTTGTTATTGTATTTACTTTAGATAAAGAAACAGGTAAAATAGTAGCAGGACCAGATATTGTAACAAGAGGTTTTGTTTACTCAAAAGAATCTGATGATATAATAAAAGAGGCTATTGAAAATATAAAAGAGAAGATAGATGATACTTCTAATTATTATTCAAAGGATTGGGGATTATTAAAGAATACAACAAGAGATATAGCAGCTAAGTTTTTCTATAATAAAACTAAGAGAAATCCAATGATATTACCGATAATTATGGAAGTATAATTAAATAAGATTAAATAAATTAAAAATATAATAAAGATAGTAAGGAGAAAAAAATGGAATTAACAAGCAAAAGAAGAGCATATTTAAGAAAAAAGGCTCATGATTTAGATGCACTAGTAAGAATAGGAAAAGATGGAGTAACTGATAATTTAATTCAAAGTATTTTAGATGCAATAGAATCAAGAGAGTTATTAAAAGTAAAGATACTTCAAAACTGTGAAGAGGAAAAAATGGAGATAATGGAGCAATTATCACAATGTAAAGAGTTTGAAGTAGTAGGAATAATTGGAAGAACTATTATTCTTTTCAGAGAGAATAAAGATAAGCCAGTTGTATCTTTAGAGTTAAAAAATATCTAATTAAAAGAAAGGGGATGGAGTGATGAGTCCCGGAATAATTCTAGGAAATAGGATATTAGATGTAGTATTTGTAGCTTGGTTTATAGCACAATTCTATAAGGTATTAAAAACTATTTTTGTAGATAAGAAATTAAATATAAAAAGAATGTGGGAAACGGGAGGAATGCCTAGTTCCCACAGCTCTACTGTGTCTTGTTTAACTACTTGTATCGGAATTCGTCATGGAATGAATAGTGATATGTTTGCTATTGCTATGATACTTTCTGGGATAGTGATGTATGATGCCACTGGGATAAGAAGAGCAGCTGGGAAACAAGCAGGAGTAATAAATCAATTTGTTGAAAAGATACCTCTTATGTTAGGAGAAAAAAGATATGAGAGATATTTTGGAAAAGAGAAAGGTGAAAAATTAAAAGAACTTTTAGGACATACACCTTTTGAAGTTTTAATCGGTTGTATCGTGGGGATAGTTATAGGTTTAATTTTTACTGATTATTTACAGGGGTAGAATAGATGAAAAATATACATGATATGAGTATTGAAGATATAAATAAAAAAGCACAAGAGATAAGAGAAAAATTGATAGAGACAGTAAGCAAAAATGGAGGACATCTAGCCCCTAATCTTGGAATAGTAGAATTAACACTATGCTTACATAAGGTATTTGATTTTTCAAAGGATAGACTACTTTTCGATGTAGGGCATCAATCTTATGTTCACAAATTACTTACCGGAAGAGATAAGAACTTCTCGACCTTAAGAAAAAGAGGGGGAATAGGACCATTTACAGATCCAAAGGAGAGTAGTGCAGATCCTTTTATATCTGGACATGCAGGAACAGCTCTTTCTGCAGGAGCAGGAATAGCAATGGCTTCTCCAGAAAAGAAAGTGATTGTAGTAGTAGGAGATGCTTCTATATCCAATGGTCACTCTTTAGAAGCGTTAAACAATATTGGTGGACATAAGTTAAAAAATATGATAATTATCTTAAATGATAATGAGATGTCAATTGGAAAAAATGTAGGCTCACTTTCAAGATTTTTTGGGAAGTTTATGGTAAGTGAGAAGTATATGAACTTTAGAGATGATGTTAAAAGTCTCATAAAGAAAATAAAGATTGCAGGAGGAGTTTCAGATACTCTAGAGAGAATGGAGTTTTCTGTAAAAAATTTCTTTTTACCTCTAAATATGTTAGAAAGTTTTGGATTTAAGTTTTTTGGAGTATTAGATGGACATAATGTTGAAGAGTTACTTTCTACACTGAATAAAGTAAAGAATATAGAGGGACCAATATTTATTCATATAAAGACTCAGAAGGGAAAAGGATACTCTTTTGCTGAGCAAGATAAAGAGAAATTTCATGGAATTTCTCCATTTAATATGGAAACTGGAGATACAGATTTAAGTGGAAAGATATATTCTGGAATCTTTGGAAAAGAGATTGTAAAATTGGGAGAAGAGGATAAAGATATTGTAGCTATATGTTCTGGTATGGTTAAGGGAACAGGCTTGGGGGAGTTTTTTAAGAAATTCCCAGATAGAGCTATAGATACTGGAATAGCAGAGGGACATGCAGTAACCTTTGCAGGAGGTCTTGCTACTCAAGATAAAAAGCCGTATGTAGTAATCTATTCTACGTTTTTACAAAGGGCGTATAGTCAACTTATTCACGATATATCATTACAGAAATTGCCAGTTAGATTTATAGTTGATAGAGCGGGAATAGTAGGAGAGGATGGAAAAACTCACAATGGATTGTATGATCTATCAATATTTTTAACTATTCCAAATTATACAGTGTTAGCACCAGCTACATCAAAAGAGTTGCTAGAGATGTTAGAGTTTTCTAAAAATTTCCAAGATGGTCCGCTTGTTATAAGAATACCAAGAGAGGTAGAATATAACATAGAGGGAGATAGAGAGTTTGAGTTTGGAAGATGGAGAGAATTAAAGAAGGGAAAAGAAAATCTTTTTATAGCCACTGGAAGTATGGTAAAAGAGATTTTAGATATAGAGGATAGATTGAAAGCTAGAGGAATAGAGGGAACCATAGTAAATGCTTCAACTTTAAAGCCCCTAGATGAGAAATATCTTTTAGAGTGTGTAAAAGAGTATAAGAATATATTTGTTTTGGAAGAAGCCTATGAAAAAAATTCTTTTGGAAGCAGTATAATGGAATTTTACAATGAAAAAGATATAGATGTTATGATAAAAAAGATAGCTCTAAAAGAGGGGGCTATTCCTCATGGAAAGAGAAGTGAACTTTTAGAAGAATTTGGTTTGAGAGGCGAAAATTTAATAGGAAGAATTGAGGAAAAAATAGATGCAGGAAAAAAATAGGAGAGCACTTGGTTTTATCACCTCTCTTTTGGATTTAGAGATGGTACAGGATTTAGAACTTTTTGATGACCAAGGAGTAAAAGTTTCTACTCATACATATGATGTTTTAAAAATTTCGATAGATGAGCTAAAGAGAGATTATAGAACATATTTAGAAGCTAAAGAGAGAGTTGATTTTTTTGCTCTTACAGTTGGGATTATAATTCATGATTTGAGTAAGGGGAGTATAAGAAAGACAGAGGAGAAGTATTCCCATTCTCAAATGATGTTAAAGAAGCCAGAATATATAACAAAAGAGGCTGAAAAAGTTTTAAAAGAGATAGAGGAAAAAATAGGAGCGGAGATAAAGGACGATATTAAGAAAAATATTATCCATATAGTATTATCTCACCATGGGAAATGGGGTAAGATACAACCTAATAGTAAAGAGGCACATATAGTTCATAGAGCTGATATGTATTCAGCTAAATATCATAGAATCAATCCTATAGGAGCAGATAAGATATTGGAACTTATGTCAAAGGGAGTCCAATTAGATGATATTCCAGAGAAGTTAAATTGCACTCAAGGGGTTGTAAAGGATAGATTAAAAAGAGCAAAACAGGAGTTAAAAGTAAAGACAACAAAACAGTTGTTGAACTATTATAAAAAGAATAAAAAGATTCCTATCGGAGATAATTTCTTTATTCAAAGAGTGAGAGAGACTGAGAAATTGAAAAGAGTGGTAGATAAAAAAGGGTTTAAAAATATAATGCTAGAGAGCCCACTACTACCATATATGATAGATGAGGAGATATTTAAAATCTGAGGTGTACGATGAAAGAAAGGTTAGATGTTCTGTTAGTTAAGAGAGGTTTTTTTCCAGATAAAGAAAAAGCTCAAGGAGCTATCATGGCTGGACTTGTAATAGTAGATGAGAAAAAAATAGATAAAAGTGGAACAATGATAAAGTTAGATAAAGAACCTAATATTAGAATAAAAGGGGAGTCTTTAAAATATGTAAGTCGTGGTGGATTGAAACTAGAGAAAGCTGTATCAGTTTTTGAGATGGATTTTAATGGGAAAAAAGTATTAGATGTAGGAGCATCAACAGGGGGATTTACAGATTGTGCTCTACAAAATGGAGCGGAGTTTGTTTATTCCGTAGATGTTGGAACTAACCAGTTGGATTGGAAACTAAGAAATAATCCACAGGTAAAGTCTATTGAGAATATGCATATAAAAGATTTGACTTTAGATGATATAGATGGAAATCTAGTTGATTACATAGTAATGGATGTATCTTTTATATCTATAAAGAAGATAATTGGAGATTTAGTTAAATTTTTTAAGCCAGAAACTAAGCTTATGGCACTTATAAAACCACAATTTGAAGTGGATAAGGAGCATATAGCAAAGGGTGGAATAGTAAAAGATGATGCTAGACATGTAGAGGTAATAAAAGATATAATAGAGTATGCTAAAGCTGAAGGACTTTATTTAGAAGGATTGGACTTTTCACCAATTACAGGAAGTAAAGGTAATGTAGAGTATATATCTATTTTTGGAAGAGATTCTTCTAAAGAAAGAGAGATAGAGATAGAAGAGATAGTGGGAAGAGGGAAAAATTTAGGAGGTACAGTATGAGAGGTATACTAAAAAGTAGAATTATAATGGTATTATTAGCAGCTCTAATTTTTACTAATTGTTTTGGAAAAGATGAGAGTAAGGCAGCTAATAAAAAAAGTGAAGAGTCAATAGGTTTCTTATCAAATATCAGACAGTTAAAAGAGCTTTCTGATATTATGGATGTAATAAATCAAAATTATGTAGGAGATAAAGAGATAGATAAAAAATCTCTTATGCAGGGAGCTTTAAAAGGAATGATTGATTCTTTAGGAGATCCACACTCTAACTATTTTACAAAGGATCAGTTAGAAAATTTCCAAGAGGACATAAAAGGAAAATATGTAGGAGTTGGAATGGTAGTACAAAAAAGAGTAAATGAACCATTAGTAGTAGTATCTCCTATTGAAGATGGTCCTGGATACAAGGCTGGAATGAAACCAAAAGATAAGATTATAGCAATAGATGGTGTATCTACATATAATCTTACAAGTGAAGAAGCTGTAGATAAGTTAAAAGGAAAAGAGAATACAAAGGTTAAGGTTACTGTAGTAAGAGATGGAGTCAAAGAATCTAAGGATATAGAGATAACAAGAGCAGTTGTAGAGCTAAAATATGTTAAGAGTAAGATGATAGATGAAAATAATAAAATAGGATATTTAAGACTTACTCAATTTGGAGAAAATGTATATCCAGATGTAGCAAAGGCCTTAGAAAATCTACAAAAACAAGGAATGAAGGCATTGGTATTTGATCTGAGAAGCAATCCAGGAGGAGCTTTAGATCAAGCTATAAAAATCTCATCTATGTTCTTAGAAGAGGGAAGAGTTGTAAGTGTTAAATCTAAAGATGGAGAGGAACAAGTATCAAATAGAGAGGGAAAATACTATGGTGATTTTCCATTGGTAATTCTTATCAATGGTGGAAGTGCTTCAGCTTCTGAAATTGTTTCTGGAGCTATTAAAGATAATAAGAGAGGTATCTTAGTAGGAGAGAAGAGTTTTGGAAAGGGAAGTGTACAAACTTTAGTTACTCTACCTGATGGAGATGGAATAAAACTTACAATAGCTAAATACTATACACCTAGTGGGGTGTGTATCCATGGAGTAGGAATTGAGCCAGATGTTAAAGTGGAAGAAAAAAATGGATATATGCTATTTGATAGTGTAGTTACAAATATAGATGAAAAGGGAACAAAAGAGAATAAAAAAGAGTTAATAAAAGAAGTAGTAGGAGAGAAAGAGGCAAATGAGTTTGAAAATCATAAGGATATTCAACTTGATACTGCTGTAGGAATTTTAAAAGGTATACTACTAGAGAAAAAATAGGAGAGAAGAGATATGTTATACATAGTGGCAACACCTATTGGAAATCTTGAAGATATGACTTTAAGAGGAATTCGTATTCTAAAAGAGGTAAACTATATATTTGCTGAAGATACGAGAGTTACAAAAAAATTATTAAATCATTTTGAGATAGAGAATACTGTATATAGATATGATGAGTTTACAAAGATGCATCAGATAACAAATATAATCAATCTATTGAAAGAGGGAAAGGATATAGCATTAGTTACAGATGCTGGAACACCATGTATATCTGACCCAGGTTATGAATTAGTAGATGCGGCTCATAAAGAGGGAATAAAAGTAGTTCCAATTCCAGGAGCTAGTGCTCTTACTGCTTCTGCTTCAGTAGCTGGATTAAGTATGAGAAGATTTTGTTTTGAAGGGTTTTTACCTAAGAAAAAGGGAAGACAGACTCTTTTAAAATCTTTAGCTGAAGAAGAAAGAACAATAGTCATATATGAATCTCCATTTAGAATTGAAAAAACTTTAAGAGATATAGAGCAGTTTATAGGTGTGAGAGAGGTAGTAATCATAAGAGAGATAACTAAAATCTATGAAGAGATAATGAGAGGAACTACTACTGAGCTTATAGAGAGATTATCTAAAAATCCTATAAAGGGAGAGATCGTTCTTTTAATAAAAGGATTAGAAGATTAAAATTTAAAGGTTAAAAGGAGTAAGTTATGTCAATGACAAAAATTAACTGGTATCCTGGACATATGAAGAAAACAAAAGACTTGATAAAGGATAATATGCAACTTATAGATATAGTTCTTGAAGTTGTAGATGCTAGAATCCCTATATCAAGTAAAAATCCGGATATTACAGTTTTTGCAAAGAATAAAAAGAGAGTAATAGTTTTAAATAAATCAGACCTTGTAGATAAAAAAGAGTTAGCTTATTGGAAAAAATATTTTAAAGAGAATAACTTTGCTGATGAAGTGCTAGAGATAAGTGCTGAAACAGGATTTAATATAAAAGGATTATACTCAATAATAGATAAGGTATCAGCAGAGAAAAAAGAGAAAATGATGGCTAAAGGTCTTAGAAAAGTAAATACAAGACTTATGGTAGTAGGTATTCCAAATGTTGGAAAATCTAGATTGATCAATAGAATAGTTGGAAAAAATAGTGCTGGAGTAGGAAATAAACCTGGGTTTACTAAAGGAAAACAATGGGTAAGAATAAAAGAGGGATTGGAGCTTTTAGATATGCCTGGAATACTTTGGCCAAAATTTGAAAGTGAAGAAGTAGGACAAAACTTAGCTATTACAGGAGCTATAAAAGATGAGATACTTCCAATAGAAGAGATAGCAGGAATACTTATCTCTAAGATGATAAGATATGAGATGTGGAATACATTAAAAGAGAGATATAAACTTTTAGATGAGGATAAGAGTGAAATTATGGGAGAGATCTTAGAAAAGATAGCTCTTAGATGTAAGATGTTCAATAAAGGGGAGAGTCTAAATGTACAGCAAGCAGCTTATACTGTACTAAGAGATTATAGAGGATGTAGACTTGGAAAATTTGGACTAGATAGATAGTTGTGGAGGATTTTATGGAAAAGCTGAATGTAGATTTAAGTGTTTTAGAAGAGGTGCTTGTAAATTTTTTAAGAGAGGAAGCTGGAAAAGTAGGATTTAAAAAGGTTGTACTTGGACTTTCTGGAGGAATAGATTCAGCTCTAGTAGCTTTTTTAGCTGTTAAGGCCTTTGGTCCAGAGAATGTTCTTGGAATAATGATGCCTTATAAGAGTTCGAGTAAAGAGAGTGTAGAACATGCACAATTAGTTATAGAAAAAACAGGAATGAGAAGTAAACTTGTGGAGATAACTCCGATGGTAGATGCTTACTTTGCTATGAATCCAGATATGAATAGCTTAAGAAAAGGAAATAAGATGGCAAGAGAAAGAATGTCAATACTCTTTGATCATTCTGCAGCAGAGAATGCTCTTGTTTTAGGAACATCTAATAAAACTGAGCTGTTACTAGGATATGGAACACAATTTGGAGATTCTGCATCAGCTATAAATGCTATAGGAGATCTTTATAAGACTCATGTATGGGATTTAGCTAGACATATGGGTGTACCAAATGAGCTTATAGATAAAAAACCAAGTGCTGACCTTTGGGAAGGACAAACAGATGAGCAAGAGCTGGGATACTCATATAAGATGGCAGATGAGATCTTATTTAGATTTGTTGAGGAGAGAAAGAGTGCAGATGAGATAGTGAAAGAGGGATACTCTCAAGAGATAGTAGAAAAAATTATAAGAAGAACTAAAATGATGCAGTATAAAAGAGTTATGCCTGTAATTGCAAAGGTATTCCCAAGAGGGATAGGAGCTGGATTTAGATACCCTAGAGATTGGGGAGTATAGAAAATTTAAAAAGAAGGGGATTGGCATTATGAATAAAGATGAGCATTTAAGACAGGAACTCGACGAATTTAAGAAAGAGAAAGAAAGAATAAGAAACATAGTAGGAGAGATAGGGGGAAAAAATAATAAACAACACAAAATCATAAGTATGATATTTGTTCTATTGATAGGAGTTTTATTGATACTTGGAGTTGTTTTACAGAAAATAACACTATCTTTAACATTAGAAATAGTTGTTCTTTTAGGTGTATTTAAAATAATCTGGATGTTCTATGAATCACAAAGGGCAAACCACTTTCAATTTTGGATACTTAACTCATTAGAGTTTAGATTGAATGAGATAGATAAAAGAGTTAAAAGAATCGAAAAAATGATGAAAGAAGAGAATAAATAAAAAATGTAAATAGGGATTATTACAAGTGTTTAAAAGTGTAATAATCCCTTATTTTTATGAAAAAAAGTTAAATTTTTTTAAATCCTCTTCCTCTTCTTCCATAATTATTTCGTTAATATCTTTAAAATGAGCAAAATTTATTCTACCATCCATATTTAAAATCCCTTTAAAAGAAAATAGAATTATTTTTGAAAAGTAACCTATTTGACAAGTAATCTCCCTTTACATTGATTTTTTTATATAAATATGATATAATTAATAAGTTATAGTGTAGAAAAGGAGATGAGAAGATAGTGTTCGCTAAGTTAGAAGAGGTTGTAAGAAGATTTGATGAACTTAATGAGATGTTAGGGTCTCCAGAGATTTTATCTGACCCTAAAAAAATGATGGAATGTAATAAAGCTTTAGCTGATATAACTCCACTTGTAGAAAAATATAAAGAGTATAAAACTCTTAGTGAAGATTTACAGTTCATAAAAGAGAATATCAGAAATGAAAAAGATCCTGATATGAGAGAAATGATGAATGAGGAGCAAAAGGAGCTTGAAGAGAAGTTACCTGAGTATGAGAAAGAATTAAAAATTCTTTTACTTCCAAAAGATGAGAACGATGATAAAAACGTTATCGTAGAGATCAGAGGAGGAGCAGGAGGAGATGAAGCTGCTCTATTTGCTGGAGACCTATTCAGAATGTACTGCAGATATGCAGAAAGAAGAAAATGGAAGATAGAGATAATTGAGAAGCAAGAGATTGGTATTGGAGGGTTAAAAGAGGCAGTATTCAGTATCAATGGATTAGGAGCTTACTCAAGATTAAAATTTGAATCTGGAGTACACAGAGTACAAAGAGTTCCTGAAACAGAATCAGCAGGAAGAGTACATACTTCTACAGCAACTGTAGCTGTATTACCAGAAGTAGAAGACGTAAAAGAAGTTAAGATAGATCCAAAAGATCTTAAGATAGATACATATAGATCTGGAGGAGCAGGAGGTCAGCACGTAAACATGACTGACTCAGCTGTTAGAATTACTCACTTACCAACTGGAATAGTAGTACAATGTCAAGATGAAAGATCTCAGTTAAAAAATAGAGAGAAAGCTATGAAACACTTAGCATCTAAACTATATGAGATGGAATGTGAAAAACAAAGAAGCCAAGTTGAAAGCGAAAGAAAACTTCAAGTAGGAACAGGGGATAGATCTGAAAAGATCAGAACATACAACTTCCCACAAGGAAGAATTACAGATCACAGAATTAAGTATACTGTATATCAATTAGATGCATTCTTAGATGGAGATATAGATGAGATGATAGATGCTCTTATCACATTTAACCAAGCTGAGATGTTGGCTAGTGCATCAGAAGAGTAAGATGAATCTATTAGAAATATTAAATTTTTCAAAAGAGTATTTGCAAAAATACTCTTTTTCAAAACCCCGTCTTGAAAGTGAAAAGCTAATAGCAACAGTTTTGAAATTGGATAGAATAACTCTCTATGCATATTTTGATATGGAGCTTACAACAGAACAGAAGGATACAATAAAAAAATATCTTAGAGAGATGGCAAAAGGTAGAATAGGTTTTGATGAACTTATGAAGAGTAAGGGAGATATGGAGCTAGATATGAAAAGTTATAAAGAGGAAAATTATGAGCTGCTAAAAAAATCTATTGAGTACCTAGAGAGGTATCAAGTGCCAAATGCAAGACTTGATGCTGAGTATATTTTTGCACATATCTTGAAGGTAAGCAGAGTGACACTAACTTTAAATCTGAACAAAAAAATAGAAGATGAAGATAAAAATAGAATAAGAGAGATGTTAGTAGCTAGAGGAAAAGAGAGAAAACCTTTACAATATTTACTTGGAGAATGGGAGTTCTACGGATATCCATTCAAGGTTGATGAGAGGGTTCTTATTCCAAGAGCTGATACAGAGATATTGGTAGAACAGTGTAAATACTTAGTAAATGAGCTACCAACTCCTAAGATAATGGATATAGGAACAGGTAGTGGAGCTATTGCTATATCTTTAGGAAAAGAGTTACCAAATGCCAATATATTGGGATTAGATATAAGTGAGGGAGCTTTAGAAGTAGCAACTCAAAATAGAGATATGAATGAGGCTACCAATGTAAAATTTCTTAAATCAGATGTATTTTCAACTTTGAGAGATGAAAAATACAAAAATGTGAAATTTAATCTAATCGTTTCAAATCCACCATATATCCCTACTGGAGAGTATGTAGAACTGATGCCAGAGGTTTTAAAATATGAGCCTAAGAATGCTCTTACAGATGGAGGAGATGGTTATTATTTCTATGAAAAAATATCTAAAGAGGCTAAGGAGTTTTTAACAAAGGATGGATATTTAGCCTTTGAAGTGGGATATAATCAAGCTGAAAAGGTAGCTGAATATATGAGAGATAATGGATTTGATGTACTATCAATAGTAAAAGATTATGGTGGAATAGATAGAGTAGTAATTGGAAAGAGAAGAGAGGAAAACTAATGTCTACAAAACTATGTGATTATGATTACCATCTACCAGAGGAATTGATAGGTCAAGAGCCAAGAGAGCCTAGAGACCATTCAAAACTTATGTTAGTAGATAAGAGTAATAAAAAAATAGAACATAAACATTTTTATGATATAATAGATTATTTACAAGAGGGAGATATCTTAGTAAGGAACTCTACAAAGGTAATCCCAGCTAGACTTTTTGGACACAAAGAAACTGGTGGAGTATTGGAGATTTTACTTATTAAAAGAATAAATCTAGATACTTGGGAGTGTCTTTTAAAACCAGCTAAAAAATTGAAGCTAGGTCAAAAACTATATGTTGGACCAAATAATGAACTAGTAGCTGAACTTATTGAGAGAAAAGAGGATGGAAATAGAGTTTTAAAGTTTACTTATGAAGGAGCTTTTGAAGAGGTACTTGATAAACTTGGAAATATGCCATTACCACCATATATAGTAGAGGCTCTAAAAGAGAAAGAGAGATATCAAACTGTATATGCTCAAAGAGGAGAGTCAGTGGCAGCACCAACTGCTGGACTTCATTTCACTAAGGAGCTATTGGAGAAGATAGAGAAAAAAGGGATAAAGATTGTTGATATATTCCTTGAAGTTGGGCTAGGGACATTTAGACCTGTACAGACTGAAGATGTATTAGACCATAAGATGCATGAGGAAGTTTTTGAGATACCTCAAGAGGCAGCTGATATAATTAATAGAGGAAAGGCAGAGGGAAGAAGAATTATCTCTGTTGGAACAACTAGTACAAGGGCTTTAGAATCATCAGTAGATGAAAATGGAAAGGTTATAGCTCAAAAGGGAAGTACAGAGATATTTATATATCCAGGATATAAGTTTAAAGTGGTAGATGCCCTTATTACAAACTTTCACTTACCAAAATCTACTCTACTTATGCTAGTATCAGCTTTTTCAAGTAGAGAGTTTATGTTAGATGTATATGAGACAGCTGTAAAAGAGGAGTATCATTTCTTCAGTTTTGGAGATGCAATGTTTATCTATTAATGGAGTTGATGTGATGAGAATAATTGCAGGAGATGCAAAAAATAAGAGAATAAAAAGTAGAAAGGGAACAGATACAAGACCTACATTAGGAAGTATGAAGGAGTCACTTTTTTCTATAATTGCTCCCTATGTACCTGATTCTGTATTTTTAGATCTATTCAGTGGAAGTGGAAGCATATCTTTAGAGGCTTTAAGTAGAGGAGCTAAAAGAGCTGTAATGATAGAAAAAGATGCGGAAGCTTTAAAATATATAATAGAGAATGTAAATAACTTAGGATATGAAGATAGATGTAGAGCTTATAAAAATGATGTTTTAAGAGCTATTGAAATCTTAGGAAGAAAAGGAGAGAAGTTCAACATAATCTTTATGGACCCACCATACAAAGATGAGGTGTGTACTAAGGTTATGAAGGCTATAGAAAAACATAAGATATTAGCTGAAGATGGACTTATAATATGTGAGCACCATGTTTTTGAAGAGATGGCTGATAATATTGGAGAGTATAAGAAGGCTGACGAGAGAAAATATGGTAAAAAATGTATAACTTTCTATACTAGATAGGAGGAAGTATGAAATTTGAAGAAAATCTTGCAGAGATAGATGAGATAATAGAGAGATTAGAGAGTGGGGAGCTATCCCTTGCTGAATCTATAAAAGAGTATGAGACAGCTATGAAGTTACTCAAAAAATCTTCTGATCTATTGAATAAGGCAGAGGGAAAGGTTTTAAAAGTAGTAGAGAAAGATGATGAAATACTACTTGAGGAGGTATAAGATGTTATTTAAAGAGTATCTTGGAATGGGAAAAAAAATGGTAGAGGATGGAATTGATAAGTATCTAGAGGAGTTAACTTATCCAGAGGTAATAGCAGAAGGTATGAGATATGCTGTACTAAATGGCGGAAAAAGATTAAGACCAATACTTCTATTTATGACTTTAGATATACTGGGAAGCAAAAAAGAAGAGGGGCTTGCAACTGCTGCAACTATTGAAATGATACACTCATACTCTCTAGTTCATGATGATTTACCAGCTCTTGATAATGATGATTATAGAAGAGGAAAATTAACTACTCATAAAAAATTTGGAGAGGCTGAAGGGATACTTATAGGAGATGCTCTTTTAACACATGCCTTCTATATACTTACAGAGAAAAATTCACATCTTTCACCAGAGAAGATAGTTGAGATAGTAAAGCTAACATCTAGTTATGCTGGAATCAATGGAATGATAGGTGGACAGATGGTAGATATAGCTAGTGAAGGAAAAAAGATTGATTTAGAAACTTTAAAATATATACATGCTAATAAGACAGGAAAATTAATAAAACTGCCTGTAGAGGTGGCTTGTATAATAGCTGGAGCTTCTAAAGAGGAGAGAGCAACTCTTATAAAATACTCTGAATTGATAGGACTTGCTTTCCAAATAAAAGATGATATCTTAGATATTGAAGGAGATTTTGAAACAATAGGAAAGCCTGTTGGAAGTGATTTAGCACTTGATAAATCAACATACCCATCTATTTTAGGAATGGAAGAGAGTAAAAGATTATTAAATGAAACAATAGAAGAGGCTAAAGCTATTGTAAAAAATAAATTTGGAGAAGAGAGAAGTCAAATTTTATTAGATTTAGCTGATTATATAGGAAATAGGGATAAATAGTGGAAAGGACAGGTAGCAATTTCGAATTGAACCTGTCCTTTTAGTATATTAAAAAATATATTTTTATTTTGAAAAAACACAGTATTTAATGTTAAAAAAATATAAAATTTTACATTTTTTTCTAAAAATGTTATAATAAAGTTAACACTAAATATATTAAAAAAAGAGGTTAAAGATGTATAGAAAAATTTTTCAATATTTAAAAGAATGGAAAGAAAGTCCATATAGGAAACCGCTTATATTACAAGGGGCAAGACAAGTAGGAAAAACTCACTCTGTTCTAACTTTTGGAAAAAATGAATATGAAAATGTTGCATACTTTAATTTTGAAACTGATATTAGATTGAAAGAAACATTTGAAGAAAATATAAATCCAGATTATTTAATTCCAATACTTTCTAGACTATCAAATCAAACTATAATAAAAGATAAAACCCTTATATTTTTTGATGAGATACAACTTTGTGAAAAAGCTTTAACATCATTAAAATACTTCTATGAACAAGCTCCGGAATATCATATTATTGTGGCAGGCAGTTTACTTGGAATAACTGTAAATAGACAAGAGTTTTCATTTCCAGTTGGGAAGGTAGATATTAAAACTTTATATCCGATGGATTTAGAGGAGTTTTTATTAGCTATGGGAGAAGAGGAGTTAATAAAATCTATTAAAAAATCCTTTGAAGAGAATATTCCCATGCCAAGTGTACTACATAATGTTGCTTTAGAATATTATAGAAAATACTTGGTAGTTGGCGGAATGCCAGAGTGTGTAAGTAAATTTAGAGAAACACAAAACTATACTTTGATTAGACACACTCAAGATATGATACTACTAAGCTATTTAAATGACATGAGTAAATACAATGTTACAAATGAGATAAAAAAGACAAGATTAGTTTATGATAATATTACTGTACAACTATCTAAGGAAAATACAAAGTTTCAATATAAATTAGTAAAATCAGGTGGAAGAGCTTCAGAATTTGAAAATGCTATTGAATGGCTAATATTTTCAGGGATAACTTCTAGGATATATGGATTAGAAGATATTATGAAACCTTTAGAGAACTATAAGAATACAGAAGCTTTTAAAATCTATGTATCAGATATAGGACTTTTATGTGCTAAAAAAGAGATAATACCAGAAGATATATTGTATCTTTCAAATGAATTAAATGATTTTAAAGGTGGAATGACTGAGAACTATGTAAATATTCAACTCAATGTAAAAGAATACACTCAATACTATTGGAAAGCACCAAAGGGAGCATACGAGATAGATTTTATTATTATGAGAGAGGGAAAAATAATTCCAATAGAGGTAAAATCTGCTGATAATACTAGGTCTAAAAGCTTAGATTACTATATAAAAAGATATCAGCCAGAATATGCTATTAAAATTTCAACTAAAAATTTTGGTTTTGAAAATGGAGTAAAGAGTATTCCTCTATATGCTGTTTTTTGTATTTAGTATTAAAAGGTATTGTTACATTTTTTTAATAGCTCAAGTAATTAAAAATGCTGGAAAGAAAGTTTTTCTTTTTGGCGTTTTTTTTTAATAAAAAAGGTATAGAGTACTTAAAATTTTTTCAAATTTCTAATACAATATACCTATGCATAAATTAATTCATAATAATCACAATAACATATGTTTTAATTTAGTCAATATCTATTTCTAGTTTTTCATTATTTACTTTTTAATATAAATATAGTTGAATCAAAGTCATTTGATTTTCTAGTTCCATCTAATACTTGTCCAGAAGAAGGGTCAGTAGTTAGTAATCCTAAATTCATTAATTCATCTCCAAAAGCATGTTTTGTAGCAACTTCATTTGGATTATTTAAGTTAGCTATTGAGTATTCAAACTCAGGATTTAAACCTTGTAATTTAACTCTTCTATAAGCACAGTTTACATCATTAAGAACTTTATAGTATCCAACTAGAGCTGTTTTTTGATCTTTAGATACAGCCATCCAAGAAACGATATTACTATTAAATGGACTTAATAAACGATAGAAAGTACCAAATTGGAAGATCTCTCTATATTCTTTAAAGAATTTTACCTGTTCACGAACTTTAGCATGTTCCTCTTCACTTAATTTACTCATGTCAAGCTCATATCCAAAAGCACCAAAGAAAGCTACATTAGCACGAGTTTCAATAGGAGTCATACGTTGAAGTTGGTGGTTAGGTGTTACAGAAACATGAGCTCCCATTGATGAAACAGGGTAAACCATAGAAGTTCCATATTGGATTTTTAATCTCTCTACAGCATCTGTATCATCACTTGTCCAACATTGAGGTGCATAGTAAAGCATAGCTGCATCAAATCTAGCTCCTCCACTTGAACAAGATTCAAATAGTATATGAGGGAATTCAGTAGTTAATCTTTCATAAAGATCATAAACTCCTAATACATATCTATGGAAAACTTCTCCTTGTCTTTCTGGAGGAAGAGCTGGAGAATAACACTCAGTTAAGCAACGGTTCATATCCCATTTAATATATGAAATTTTAGAGTTTCTAATAACTTCAGCCATCATATTGTAGATATAGTCAACAACCTCTTTTCTAGAGTAGTCAAGAACAAATTGGTTTCTTCCGTGAGATTGGTGACGTCCAGGAACATGTAAAATCCAATCAGGATATTTACGGAAAAGGTCACTATTTTTATTTACCATTTCAGGCTCAAACCAAAGTCCGAATTTCATTCCAAGTTCCTCTATTTTATGAGATAACCCTTCAACACCATCTTGTAATTTATCTCTATTTGAGAACCAATCTCCAAGTCCTTGGTGGTCATCATTTCTAGTTCCAAACCAACCATCATCAAGTACGAATAATTCTATTCCATCATTTTTAGCTGCTTTAGCAATATTTAATATTTTTTCATCATCGAAATCAAAGTATGTACCTTCCCAGTTATTTACAAGTATAGGTCTAACTTTATCTCTCCATTCTCCTCTAGCAAGTCTTTTTCCAAACAGGTTATGGAAAGTTTGGCTCATTGTATTAAGACCAGAAGTAGAGTAAACCATTACAGCTTCTGGAGTTTGAAACTCTTCGTTAGATGCTAAGTGCCAAGTGAATCCAAAAGGATTTATTCCCATAGAAACACGAGTTACATCATAAGTATCAACCTCTATTTGAGCTAAGAAGTTACCACTATAAACTAAGCTAAATCCAATAGCCTCTCCTAAAGTTTCAGTAGTTTCAGGACGTTTTAAAGCTATAAATGGGTTATGATTGTTACTTGAAATTCCTTTTGTACTGCTGATGGCTTGGATTCCCATCTCTAATTTACGAGTTTTTATGTAACGCTCTCTAGACCAAGCTCCAGAAAGGTGTATCCATTCATAATCATAATCAGGTAGATCTAAGTTTAAGCTAAGAGCTCTTGTTAAATCAACAGCTTCAGTACCTAAGTTTCTAAATCTTGCATTTCTAGTGATAGCATCAAAATCTTTAAAAATTGTATAAGATAGAGTAAGCTCTACTTGTGTAACTTTATCTACTAATACAACTTCTAATGTCATAGCTTCATCTTCTGATTCAACATAAGTAGCTGGAAGACCTTTTAAAGCTTTTTTACCTTTAAATATGTTGTGAGAAACATATTCAAATTCAGTTATTGTACTTCCGTTCTCTTGTTTTACCTCAAATGCTGGATATCTATAGTCTGTAGTTCCATAGCAAGGATACTCTTGTTTAATATGCTCTAATGAGAAAGAATAGTCTTTTTCATAAATGTATTGAGTCATAGGACGATTTTTAGCTTCTATAAGGTAACCAAAATCATCTTTATGTCTTATTTTTTTTCCAAAGTAAAGTTGTCCAAGTTGTCCATTTCTTAAAACTTTGATAATATAGCTGATATTATCGTTACAGATATGAAATTCTCTTGTTTTTTCATTAAAAATTATGTTCATAAAAACTCCTTTATTAAGTAAAAATTAATTGTTGATAGTTTCAAGTAGAACCTCTTCAGTTCTTTCTTCAGTTTCCTTTGAAGATGTAGTATTATCA